>JAMOAC010000469.1 GCA_023621975.1 Bacillota bacterium
GCGCGCCTTGGAAACCTTTTCCTGGCCATAAGTATTGAAGGGTTCGAAGAGGAGACGGATATGCGCAGGGGCAAGGGAACATTCAAAAAGGTTGTAGAGGCAATGGATCTCCTGAAGAGTTACGGGCTTGGATATGGTTTTTCAACATGCTATCACAGTAAGAACACTCATATTGTTGGTTCGGAAGAATATATTGATTTTATGATTGAGAAGGGCTGCATGTTCGGATGGTATTTTACATACATGCCGTTAGGAAAGGATGCTGTTACTGAACTTTTGGTAACACCTGAACAAAGAGAGTTTATGTACCATCAGGTCAGGAAATTCAGAGAAACGAAACCCATATTCCTTATTGATTTCTGGAATGACGGCGAGTATATTAACGGATGCATAGCAGGTGGAAGGCATTATCTGCATATTAACGCAAAAGGCGATGTTGAACCTTGTGCATTTATACACTATTCTAATGTTAACATAAAAGAGACAAGCTTGCTGGATGCTTTGAAATCTCCGTTATTTATGCAATATAAAATGAATCAGCCGTTTAATGAAAATCATCTAAGGCCATGTCCGCTACTGGATAACCCGGATAAATTAAAGGAAATGGTCCATAAGGCTAATGCATATTCAACACAGCCCATTGACAGGGAGGATGTGGACACATTGACGGATAAGTGTCAAGACGTGGCAAAGAAGTGGGCTGTAACGGCGGACAGACTTTGGGCTGAAAGTCAAAAAGCAAAAGAACAACAGGCAGAAAAACAACTGGCTTAAAAGCAACTTGTATTGAGAAGCAACAGCCTTATAAACAATCTCGGCATAAAATTCCGTGGATAAACCCCACGGAATTTTTTTGTCACTTATAAGACATTCCCTGTACTGCGCAGCCCTTGCCCTGCGTGTTATTATTATTTATAATATTAAAAATACATAAGCAGTGCTTATTATTAAATTAACCCCTTGTTTGAGAATGTGCAAATTGACATAATAAGCAATCAAAATACCATGCTGGTTTAAAGCTGAATAAAAAGACAGTGACATAAAAAAGGATGGTGACTGGCGTGAAAATTGTATGTATTGGAGACAGCCTGACGACAGGATATAAACTGAATAATCAGGAAGTATGGCCTGCACTGGTGGGTAAAAGGCATAATAATATAGAGGTTTTAAATATGGGCATTAACGGGGATACAACAGCAGGAGTCCTGGCAAGGTTTTACAGGGATGTTGTGGATCAAAAAGCCTCCCATGTTATTATAATGGCAGGAACAAATGATTTAATATGGGGAGTACCTCTTTCCCAGGTCAGGTCGAATATTGCAGCTGCTGTTATGCATTCATACAAGAACAGGATATTTCCTTTTATAGGGATTCCCATACCTGCTGAAATTGAGATGGCTAAAAAATATTGGCCGTTTGTTAAAGGTCTGGAACGGGTTAACGAGGAAATCTCATTATACCGGGAATGGATAAAGGAGTTTTCACTGAACTTCCAATGCATTTACATAGATTTTTATGAATGCTTTTATGATTTTGCCTCTAACTCAGTAAAAACACACCTTTACCTTGACGGCCTTCATCCAAATGTCGAGGGGCATAAAATGATGGCAGATAAGGTCAAAATTTGTTAACAATAAATATAATGTGTGTTATAATGTTGTCAGGGCTGCTTTTTACAGCAGCCGAAATTGTATCAGGCGAGAATATCCTTTTCACCTGCCAGTCAAATTTTTATGCATATTTACAGGTGGTTTAAGTCAAATATTTATGCATATTTACATGCGGATTAAAATGTGATTATTCGGGCTGAATATTATAATGCACGTTTGGGAATAAACTTCTAAATTAACATATATTGCATAAGATTATAAAAAAGTAACTGTTTTAGGATGTTTCAACTTTTTCTTAAGGGGGCTAATAATGAAACTTAACAAGGCCGATAAGATAAAGCTGCTGCTTTTTATTGTTTTCAGAGTAATAACAATTCTTGCAGGTGTAATTGCCATAATCAACAATGACTGGACGAATTTTGCACTCTCAATACTTACGCTGCTGGTATTCTTTCTTCCATCCATGATTGAAAGGAAGCTGAGAGTGGATTTCCCAAGCGAGTTTGAAATTGCAGTTGTCGTTTTTATTTTTGCCGCACTGTATCTTGGAGAAATTCGGTCATATTACATGAAGTACTGGTGGTGGGATTTGTTCCTGCATACCTTTTCGGGATCCATTATCGGAGCAATCGGTTTTACACTTGTAAATATATTGAATAAAAATGAGAAGGTTGCCATAAAATTAAGCCCCGTATTTGTATCCATATTTTCATTTTGCTTTTCCATGGCCATCGGAGCATTATGGGAAATTTACGAATTCATCATGGATTTTCTTTTTGGCCTGAATATGCAGAAGTCCGGATTGGTAGACACAATGACCGATCTTATTGTTGATGCGATAGGTGCACTGGTATTTTCAGTACTCGGGTATTTTTACCTGAAAGGCAAGATAAATTTACTGGACAGGTTTATAGGAAGGATGAGAGACTGGAGCAAGGAACCGGAGCCTGAAATTAAAATCAGCTTTAATTTAAGAAAACCAACATTTAAAGTGAATAAAATCGCAAAAACAATAAAGGAGATTAAAGTACCCTCGGACACTGCCGATGAGATTGATTTAAAAGAGGATTTTTCCAAAGGGGAAATATATCTGAGAAAATAGATGGTATTTGAAAAAAGTTCAAAAGAATAAAGATACAAATATAAACTATCATTTTCGTACAACCGTTTCTATAAATTTGACGTATAGCCTTGTCAAAGGAAGGAAAACAAGTGCGCTCAGCACATTAAATATTGTGTGGGCGTTTGCAACCAACCGTGTCTTATCCTGTCCCAGTGCTGACGTAACTGTGATTATCAAGTTTGCAAACGGCATGAGTAAGGCCATGACGACTGCAGCGCCGATAATATTATATAAAGTATGTGTCCATGCTGTCCTTCGCGCCGCCAGACTTGTGCCTATGCTTGCAATTTGCGTGGTTATGCATGTGCCTATGTTGTCACCTACGGTAAGTCCCAGTGCCGCTTCAAAGCTGATCAGGCCGGCATTGAAAAGGACGATTGTAAGCCCTACCGTTGCGCTGCTGCTTTGTACCAGCATTGTGACAATTATTCCTATGATAAGGCCGGCATATGGGTTATTCCCATAGGACAGGAAAATGTTGTAAACCATTTCACTTTCTTTGGTAAGGGGAACTCCCGAATTCAATATTTTTAATCCGAGGAACATAAGGCCGAATCCTGTTATTGCTTTTCCCAATCCCTTGATTGAATGCTTTTTTGATACGAGGTTAATGGCAATTCCGGCTGCAAGAATTATAAATGCATAGTCAGTAAGCCTGAAAGACATTAATTGGGATGTTACGGTAGTTCCGATGTTGGCACCGTATATTATGCCGACAGCCTGGGCAAGCTGCATTAGGCCGGAATTGACAAGGCTGACGGTCATTATTGTAATGGCAGTACTGCTTTGAACCAGTGCCGTAAGCAATGTTCCCGTGACAAATGCCATAAAAACATTGGGGGTAAATTTTCTTATGACTTTTTTAATTCGGTTTTTATTTATGTTTTCAAGACCGGCGCTTAAAAGGCGAACACCGGAGCTTAAGCATAGTGTACCCGTTATAAAATCCAGTAGTATGATTAAAAGCAATTTCATAAACAAACCTCTTAAGCAATGTCCCGTTTTTGACTTACATTAAAAAATAGTCATTATTTCGGGGAAATAGAACTTGATATTTATCCTGAATTATACTTTTTTACTGAGAAGCGGTATGGTATAATTATTAAAAAAATGTAAACGGAGGGTTGATTTTCATGACAGAAGACACCGAAAAAGTTGTAAGAAGAGATAAAATTACTATAGCCGATGAAGTAATTGCAACTATTGCGGGTATAGCAGCATCCGAAGTCAAAGATGTCACATCCATGAGCGGTAATTTAGCCGATGGTATAGCAGGAATGCTTGGAAAGAAAAACTTTGCCAAAGGGGTAAAAGTTGAAGCCGGAGAAAAAGAAGTCATTATAAATCTCTCGGTTATTGTTGAGTATGGCTGTAAAATACATGAAGTTGCCCAGCAGATACAGAAGAATGTCAGAGAAGCGGTAGAAGAGATGACAGGCCTGGATGTGGTTGAGGTAAACGTTCATGTACTTGGCGTCAATACAAGCAAAATTTTGAAAAAAGAGACGGAAGAAGCGATAAAACTCGGGGAAGAATAATTTACACATATTTCAACGAGTTTAAGGCAGTAGCCGGTGAAATAATAAATATCAGCTATGAAAAGAAAGTTGTTAAACATTTTTATTATTATAGCCTTTTCTGTCATATTGTTTACATTTGTTTTTTTCAAAAACGGCGTGGACGATGTGCTTAACTTTATTAAAGGTATAGATTATTCCTGGATACTGGCCGGATTTTTTTGTATGTTTCTTTACTGGTGTACCGATGCCTTGGTGATACAGACGGTAACAACGGCTTTATCAGAGAAGCTGGATTTTATTGACTTCTTTAAAGTAACATTGCTGGGACAGTTTTTTAATTCTATAACTCCCTTTGCAGCAGGTGGCATACCTGCGCAAATTTTTGCCCTGCAGAAAACTGGTATCAGCGGCGGACATGCGACATCGGCTCTCATTATAAAGTCCATGTTCTATCAATTTACTCTTTCTATCTATACGCTTATATCGTATATTTTCAGAGGCAATTTATTTACAGGGAGAATAAGCAACTTTTCTGTATTATTATTTTCCGCACTGATATTTAATCTGCTGATAATATTTTTTTACGGCTTGTTTGTTTATAAAAAGTCGGTGGCAGAAAAATTGATATCCGTAAGTTTTAAAGTACTTTCAAAGGCAAAGATTATCAAAAGGCTTGATGATGTAAAAAGAAAATTGAACATGGAATTGGAACATTTCAGTAACGGTGCGGCCGTACTTGGAAATAAACCGGATGTGCTTATCAGAGTTTTTTCACTCCAATTAATCCAGCTTACATTTCTATTATCCGTGCCGTACTTCATCAAAATGGCTGTAGAGCCCGGGTATATAAACATCGTTGATATGATAGCAGCTCAATCTTTTGTTACAATGATAGCGTCATATGTCCCACTTCCCGGTTCCATCGGAGGAGCTGAAGGAATAAGCTATGTATTTTTCG
>JAMOAC010000004.1 GCA_023621975.1 Bacillota bacterium
TGATCGGCTTATTTATTCTTACATTCGTATCCCCAGCTATGATAATAATGTCGAAAGCGTTTGATACTTGTACAAAGCCATCGATACTATCGCTCCTGCCCATGTCTGTCACTGTAATAAGAGTAGTGCCATCCAGTTCATCCAAATCAAATGTATCCTTTTCTATTAAAAGTTCTACATCCCCTGCTTTAACTATTATATCCTTTGAATATTCATTTGCAGCTATTAATACATTTTCAGGAATTTCAATTGTTTTAGTTGCTGTAGTGCTTATACTGCTCAAATCAAAGTAAATTACGCTCTCGCTGCTGTTCTTTATTTCATCAATGGCCTTTTCTTCGTTGATTGTTAATATTGTATTGTCTCCATCTGTTCTGATTTCTTCTTCACCTTGTTCAGAATCTTCCCCTGGTTCAGATTCCGGCCCTCCGGGGATTATAATAACCGGCCCTGGATTTTGCGGTTCTTCATTTTGTGGTTCTTCATTTTCCGGTTTTGCTACATAGGTTTTACCCTTTTCTATTTGTACTTCGGCATATGAAATATCTCTGCCATATTCAACAGCCTGTTTAGCCGGTATATTTTCTCCGTTTACGTTAATATAGTCGTATTTTCCGGCAAATTTGGGAACCCAGGTGATATCATTTCCGTTTTCATTCTCATATGCATAAAATGTTGTTTCTTCAGTACCTTTTTGTTTTACTCTTATTTCGTTGTTCCCAACAGGTATATAATCAACCTCCAAATCAGCTATTGCTTCCGGCAGGTGAGATAATGTTTCTACAGTACCCGAAAGTGCATTAACATTAACTCCAAGAAGCCATCCTATTGTCTGGCTAATGAGAGTAAACGAAACTTCAGGATAATCTGCGTTTTTCCCCTGGCTTCTGACAACATGATCTTCATCCAATCGATCAATAATGTATTCCATCCAATACCAGCCTTTTTCATCTTCACCATATGGGAAGAACGTATCAGGTAAATAAGTATATGCTTCTATGTTAGGGGATTTGTAATTGTCGTCGTGCATTTTTTCATGAATATACTGAAGGAATCCGGTAGTCCTCTCACCAGGTGGTGTAATACCTTTCATAGCCATAAACCAGCTTCCTTCTTTAGCAAAGGAATCCAGCTTGTTACCATTGATATCATATCCTCTGTTATAATAATTCGCTTCGTTCAGCGGTACTCCCCAATCTTCTATAAAGTATTTTCTTAATCTCTCTGCGGCTTCATAGTATTTCTGAGCTTTTTCTTCATTGCCGATTTGCTCGAATAATTCAGCCAAAGCAACATTAGCTCTGTATTGGCAGGCAATTCCATCTCCTGCTTCGATCGGATGATCACCCATTTCATTGTAAGTAGCACTGCCAGCAAAGATACCCCTGTTAGTACCCTCAGCAACTCCGTTTACAATTTGCGTATCATGCAATTCTATAAAATCATTCATTATTCTCTCATAAAACGTTAACATATCTTCACTTATATAACGAGGATCACCCGTCATTTTATACAGTTCGCAGCCTTTTTCAACCAGTTCAAACATTGCGGGTACTTCCCTGACAAAATTATCATCACTTCGATAGTCTATAAGCAGCGGGCTTCCGTCAAAATTCAATGCCCATAAAGAATACCATTTTCTTGCTTCTGTAGATGTATCGGCAAATGCCTTCAGCATACTGTAATTTTCTTCATTTAAGCCCAGAAATGCTGCTCCTGCCACCTGGTGTGCATAATCTCTTATATAGAAACCAGACCTGTGCTTATATCCAGCCCAGTATGAGGGGATATATTCATGCCCGTCCTCACCGGCAGAGCCTTCATACATATTAATGACACCGGTTTTACCAGTCTGTACCCATTGCAAAGCCTTTTGTACACTCCACATAAAGGCTTGTTGCAATTTTTCATTGGATGATTTCGCCACAGGAGATTTGTCTGCAATTTTGCAAATTACAGTCCATACCTTTTCTACATTGTCTGATGATGTTACAGTATATTGCACGGGGTTTTCAAAATTCTGCGCTTCGTCAACTGATGGATAAATAGAAGCACCTTCGGATACTTCAATTACGGTAGGCTTCAATGCACTGACATCGCTTCCGTACGGCATTGTAAATTCAATCCTGGCTTCTTTCTTTGATATGATAGCCTCTCCAATCATATCTTTTACAACAAAGCGCAATATATTGTTAAACCCTGAAGCCTCTCCGATTTTCAGCAGTTCAACTTCATCAATTTGTATATATCCGTCATTACTGCCAGTTATTACTACTTTAACTTTTTCACCTTTTTCAAGCATGAAACTTTCAGTAGTAACCTTACTGTATTCACCATTGCCGCCGCCTGATGATGAAGCTATTTCAGTTCCGTCAGAATATAAAACAGATATGGTTGCCTTTGCATTAGAACCACTTTCGTTATAAGCCGAACCAATATAAGCTGAAAGTATATATTCTCCACTTTCCTCAATATTAATTTCCTGGCTGATCCGGCTATTAGCATTTGGCGCTAAATACCCCACAACAAGTCCGTCATAAGTGCCTAAAACTCCTGCACTGGATTTATTCCTTATAGTGGCACTGTTCTCAAAAGTCCATTTATCCCAATCTTCTTCAAATCCAGGATTCTTTATGAAGTTCTTATCAACAATATCCGTAGGTTCGCTTGCTATGGTATCGGACTTTCCTCCATAAACATCTACTGCTGTTACTTTGAATATAATGCGCTTACCCCTGTATTCTTCTTTAACATGGAGTATGTTATTATTCTCACCTTCTATTTTCGTATACTCGTCATTATCACCAATATACCATTCATATATACTGTCACCTTCATCATGACCATCCGGGTCCTGATACATATAGCTTCCTACAAGGTCATACCCTACACGGGCTTTTCCTGTTATTACCGCATTACTTGCCACTGGAGGTTCATTCGGAATCTTGGATATATCGAGCATAAATTCAACATCATCAATATAAATGGTGCCCTTTTTGCTGATAAACTTGACGACGATAAAATCATTTCCTTCAACAGAAATATCTTCTATACGAACCTCCGAAAAAATGTCTCCGGTAGCATTAATATTAGCTTCTTTTATTTTTACGCCGTTTTTGAATATTTCAACTGCAGCTTCATTACCATCCAGGGCTTTGGCATAAGCTTTCAGACAATATATGCCGCTTTGTCCTGGCAGGAAATCTTGAGCTGCTTCCGCAACCGTATATTCACCATTGGTTCCCGAATTGGTTGCAACCATTTTAAGACTCATGTTTCCTGTTCTGACAGTATCAGAGTCTATTGAAGTTTGACCTGTAAATGTCCAGTAACCGGTACCTTCCTCAAATCCGCCGTTGGCAATCCTGTTAACAATTTTAGCTTTGTCCAGTACAAATGAAAAATGGTCTGCGTTAACCCATGACTGGCCGCCTGTTACATATACCTCAACAACATCGTCCTGCTTCAAAGCAATATCCTTAATGACGTATTCTTTATAACTGCTATCACTGCTGAGAGAAAGCTCACTGATAATGTCACCGTCTTTATACTTAACGCCTATTTTGGAGCCGGGACCGCCGGTTGAAATCCAGCCAGAAAATTTATATATACCTGTGACGTCAATAACTACTTCCTGTGATATACGATTTTGGCTGCCACCGTCCAGGTAAGCATGATAGCCTCCACCAGACGGGTAAGGATTATTTGTTGCGTGCGCACCTCCACCTTTAATTGTCCAGCCTTGAGCCTGATTGTCAAAATCAGGATTGACCAGTAAATTGCCTTCGTACTGCTTTCTGGAAACAATTATCTCGGGTAATTCACCTTCATCTACTATTAGCATATTGATAGTCAACTTTTCATATCTTTTAACTTCAACCAAAACAGAGTAATTACCTGTAACAACGCCATCAATGCTATATGATCCGTCAATTGCGATTGTAGCACTGTATACTTTTGATGCATCATCACTGTTTGTAAAAGTGATTTTACCATCAGTGACATATTCGCCTGTGCTGGATCTGACTTTGCCTGTAATATTTACGTTTTCCACAATTATTGAATCGCTTCCGAAAAAGAATAGATCACAATTGACCCATGAATTGCCAGAAGTAATATAAATCTGTACTTCATCGCCCTTTTTAAGAGATATATCGGTTAATTCGTATTTTTTATAGGGACCGCTGTCAAGAGCTATTTCCTTAATTGTCTCGCCGTTCTTATACCGGATACCAAAAACCGAACCTGACCCTCCGCATGAAATCCATCCATTGACCTTGTAAATCGCATCCTTCGGAATTACAATGTCCTGACTGAGTGTTTTTCTTCCATCAAGATAAGCATGGGTACCTCCACCTGGATTGGGATAAGGGTTGTTTGTTGCCGTTCCTGTTCCGCTTATGAAGTTCCAGCCGGTCCTACCGGCACTAAAATCAGCATTAGCTAATAAATTAACAAGTTTTGGACCTTCGTCCCCTTCAGCATACACAATTGCTGAATACACAGGGATTGATGTAAATAACATCATTACGGCAATAAACAGAGCAAGTGCTTTTCTTTTTCTTATCGACATTGTTATTCCTCCTATTTCTAAATTTTTTGAAAATTTCTTAATAAACATCCAAAATATATAGTCAGGCTTACAATTTTGACATAAAGTAATCTGCAAAAGCCAATCAGGTCACAGACCCTCTTGGCTTTTGCAAATTTTTATTTATTAACAGTTCACGTAATAAAGCTCCTTGCCGTAACGTTCTGCTTACATAATTTTATATCCAATTAACTATTTTCCTGAGCTTTTCTAAGTCTTTCGAATTCTGTCTTCATGTTTTCAGAGAACTGCCTGGGAGTAATCTTTCCACCGATAAGGGCTTGGGAGTTCTTGCACATTACATCCCACATTCCGTTTGGAAGGTAAACTCTGTCAAAGTATTCGAAGGTGCGTATATCCTTATATCTTTCATATGTATCGGTCATATCTCCAAGATCAACCGTTACACCCTCTATAGCAGGAGGCAGTTTTGTAAATTCACACATTTTCTTCACATTTTCAGGCTGAGCACAGAAGTCTACTACATCCATTGCAGTTTCAATATTTTTGGAATCCTTCCAAACTCCTATCGTTGATTTTTCTCCGCCTGCAAAAGTAGGAGTATCCCCTTCTACCATT
>JAMOAC010000090.1 GCA_023621975.1 Bacillota bacterium
GTGGGAGATACCAGCAATTACGGCATTAATCAGAATGACAGTGCCACGGCAATGATATTCGGGGACGGAGGAACAGCAACCGCCCTTGAAAGGTCGGAAGGCAAGGAAATAAAATATTTCCTGAAAACAAAGGGCAGCGGCTACAAGGCTATAATTGTACCTGCCGGCCATGCCAGAAGCAGAAGCTGGGTTAACGTAGATTCATCGGCATATGAGCTGTCTATGAGCGGTGCGGACGTTTTTGCATTCACCATCACTGATGTTCCAAAGGCTCTGGAAAGCTTTATGAAAGAATTCTCCATTAACAAAAACGAAGTGGATATGTTTGTGTTCCACCAGGCAAATCTGTTTATTCTCAAACATCTGGCAAAAAAACTGGGTATTCCCATGGAAAAAGTGCCGATATCCATCGACAGATATGGGAACACCAGCGGCGAATCAATTCCCCTTACACTGGTTGATGCCCTGGGCGGAGAACAGTCAGATGAAACATTAAAGCTGCTGCTGTGCGGTTTTGGAGTAGGCCTGTCCTACGGAGGAATTTATCTTGAAATGAAAAAATCAGCCTGCCTTCCAATGATATATACCAATTACTACTTTAAAGAAGACGTAAACAGGGAAAGGGATGAATTCAATTGATAAACCCTATGGATCTCAGCGGAAAAAATATACTGGTTACCGGTGCTTCCTCCGGAATAGGAAAAGGCATTGCCGTTTTTTTAAGCAGGCTGGGTGCAAATGTTATCATGGTTGCAAGAAATGAAGAAAAATTGAAGGAAACTTTGAATGAGTTGGAGCCAGGAAACCATTCCTGCCACTCTTTTGACTTAAACAATTTAAATGAAATAGAAGCTTTGTTGGACAGTATATGCAGTGACGGCAAGAAGCTTAACGGAATCGTGCATTCTGCCGGCATATCCCGGACTGTCCCCATTCAATACTTAAAACTTGACGATTTAAACAGTATTATGACGGTAAATTTTTATTCTTTTATAGAGCTTGTAAAGCATTTTTCAAAAAGGAAGTATAACGACAACGGAGGCAGTGTCGTAGCAATATCGTCAATTTCAAGCAAGGTTGGGGCAAGGGGATTATCTGCATACTGTGCAAGCAAGGGAGCCCTTGAAAGCGCTATCAGGCCGTTAGCGTTGGAGCTGGCACCAAGGAATATAAGGGTCAACTCTGTTGCCCCGGGTATGATAAAAACCCAAATCTACGATGGCTTAACTGAGCTTGTCAACAACAAGGATTTTGAAAAGGAACTGAAAAAGAGGCAAATCCTCGGGCTTGGAATGCCTGATGATGTGGCCTATGCAGTGGCATTCCTGCTAAGTGATGCTTCAAAGTTTATAACAGGCACAACCATTGTAGTCGACGGAGGTTATTCGGCTCACTAATACACAGTCAGCACCCTGGCATCCCTGTCACCGCCGGCCTCCTGTCACACTCTGTTACGCTGCTAAATAATAAGGAGCCGGATTAATTCCGTCTCCTTTTTATATAACAACATTTTCCGCCCATCAGCCGTAGAGGGTATGGCAGGGGACGGTTCCTTGTCACACCCGTCCCCCTGTCACTGCCAGCCCATGTCACCATCACCCTGGCAACACTGCCGTCGGCCTCCTGTCACACACTTTCAGTCGTATCAGCATACCCGCCTTTAGCATTTGGGGAATATTGAAATACGCAGCTTAGTACAGCCATACGGTACAAGTGTCACTTCCTCCACCTGGTCAGACAGCCGCTCATGCAGCGTAGCGGGATCAGGCAATGGCGGCGTGAACTGGAAATCTCCTTTCAGTTCAGTATCCTTGAATTCTCCATCTACCGGACATACGGACGAAATAACGCTTTTTCTTTCAATTTCCCAGCCCTTTACCCTTCTTGCCTTTACCTTCAATTGCACAGGTGCATTGGCAATACTCCAGGGTTCATCGCTCATTTTCCCTGCAATCACCTTGAAAGACTTCTCCGGTTCAGACTCATCCACTTCCAATGCATAATTCCACGGGCTGGCAGGATACAGGTTCCAGGCAGGGAATTCCTTCGTGCACCTTTCCTCTTTCTCATCCACAACCCAGTTCTCCTCAATCCGGAGAGCATATACCAGCGGTCCACGTTCTACACCTATTCCGCCACCCGGCCACCGGCTTATCGTTATATCCATGGGTAATATCAGTGTAACCTGATCATTGTCGGAAAATACCCTTTTCACCTCGCAGAATGTCCCCGGTACTAAAGGTACATCATATTCTTCTCCATTGATAAGTATCCGGGCCCGCCTGCACCACTGTGGAATGCGTAAGTACAACGGAAATTCAACAGGCCCCTCGGTTCTGATGATAAAACGGATATTTTCAGAAAAAGGATAGCTGGTCTCTTCAATGATTGTAACTTCCTTTTTTTCCTTTCCCAGCTTCAATTTCACTCTGCTTGGCCCGTACAAGGCGGCTGCAATGCCGTCAGCCCCGTCGGAAAGCCACATTCTTGAAACATAATTGGGCATGATCCTGTTCACCTCGCCGGGGCAGCATTCAGTTCCCGGGTTTGGCCGGTATGACATCCATTTCAATCCTCTGTTAAAGTGATTGTGATTTGACGACTTGTCAGCAACAACCTGGTTGGGGCACGAAAAATACTGAAGTGCCTTGAAATCGCTGGTTACCGCTCCCGGTGCCGCATTAAAGCATGCTTTTTCTATCTTGTCAGCATATTCGGCATTCCCCGTTGCAAGAAGCAGATAACCGCAGCTCCACGTATAATCGGCGATATCACAGGTTTCGTGGCTGTCCAGCGAATCCTTACCCCCTAAAAACTCACTGGAACTGCACACTCCGTCAATCAGCATGTGATCCCTGTCTATTTTCCTG
Organism: Bacillota bacterium; assembly: GCA_023621975.1. The sequence continues at coordinate 2,871 of JAMOAC010000090.1, forward strand.
TAAGCATTGACGGTAGCATCAAGCAGCCTTTTTTCACCGGTATACATATATAGAATTGCACCCAGCTTGCACACTTCGTTATAGGTAACACCATGTTCGTACGCAACCTTATCCGACAACATTGCTTCCACTGTCGTGTCTTTTTCTGTATGACGCTTATTGTACTTTTCATAGGCTTCCCTTGCGTGTTCAAGCAGCCGCACATCTCCTGTCTGTTCATACGCCCAGAGGATAATTTCCACGTTGCATACCTCTCTGTCCTCGCAATGGGGAGAAGTGCCTGACAGGTAATGCCTTCTCAATGCTTCCGGTATCCTTGGGTCTTGCGTAGCGGAATAATGCGCCATCAACGCCCTGAAAAAGACAACATGTGGCCACCGGTTATTATTTCCCGGCTTCTTCAGGAACTTAGGCCCCAAATAGCCGTCGGGGTCTGCATTTTCCAGTACAGAGTCGATATGCTTCATTGCCTTTTTGATGAGAAATTCATCATCCAGCAGATATCCGCAACGGATCATCCCGTCTATCCAATATCCGGTTTGTTCGTACGGCCACCATTTTTCCCCGTGTAATGCGTCGACATTCTGATTCGACCAGCCCCCCATGTTAAACGGGTACCCGGCTGCTTCCAGATGACCCGTCAGTCCGTCGCGCTGGTTTTCGAGATATTTCCGCAACCATCCCTGGGGCTTTATGTAATTGATGCTGATTTCATCCAGTTTTTTATATGTTTTCATCCAATCACCCCTATATTTTTCATTTCCCTGAAAACCATATATGCATGAATCATAGATTTAATTGCTTAAGCCCGTTCTTAAAAACTTCAAAACCCCCTTGTATGTAGCGTTTTGGTCAAATTCATTATATCATACAAGGGGGCTTTTATATAATTATATAATATTTATTAAAAACTTTATATTTAAAATGCGTTTTTAAACATCTCAGACAGTCCATGTCACTTTATCATGGTATGGAACTGTCCGCTGTAACATCCCTTGTCGCATTTGGCACAGAACTGTCCCCTGTCACATTTTCGTCTCCTGTCACATTGGAAACAAGCTCATCTCTAATATTGTTGAGCAGCTTCTCTATGTTTTCCCTGCTGACCGAATATTTATAATAACCAGCAGCCAGTGTCAAAACAGAATTATATGAACATGCCATCAGCAAGAGTCCGGGTGCCCTTACCACCGGCGGCAAAATAAATGCGTCATTTACGGTTTTGTCGCCGAACTTTATTAAAGACCCTGAAATATAACCCAGATTTGATAATGTAGGAATACACTTATCACCATTATAAATAGGACAGAAGGACGATGTTTTTCTGGATTCCGGTGAAACCTGGTAGTAGGCAAGAGTTTCACGGAAGCCTATTTTTTCTATTCGTTCCAACCCAATAGCGCTTTGCAGGCCCGGGTACCCGTTTTTTATTTCCTTCATCATTTTGGCAACCCTTTGCAAGGTTTCGTCAAAAGGTTCATCTATCAGCATGGCAAGCCTTACCTTTTCCGAGCCGGAGAAATTTCTTATTGCCTGGGTTTTATGATCGGGAAGATAACGGCGTAAATCAACTGTAATGGCGATTTCTATGGGAAGACCATATATGGGCTGCCCCATTTTTTGCATTGCCCTGTAAAAAGCCGTTAGAATCAAGTCGTTGACAGTAACACGCTTGTTTCTGGCATATTCGCGCATTTTATCCAGGTATCCGTAAGGCAACCTGTTAACTACCATGCATGTTGTATTGGAGCTGCCTTTCTGCCAGGGAAACGGCCACATTGGTATCATAATATCCGATCCCGGTGTAAACAGTAAATCAGGTTCCGTTATGCCCAATGCTTCAAACAATCTGTCCTGATCTTTCCTGCCTGCTATTCTCGGCTCCGGTATAAAGTCGCCGTCATTCTCGATGCTGGAATATATTTCTGCCAGAAGCTGTATATACTCCCGTACCCCGCCCCCATCACAGCATGCATGATTTATCTTTATACCTATAACATCATGCTGCTCTGAACGTATAAGTTTTACTTTTACCATGGGGTCATTATCCAGGTCCAAAGGGCTTTGTATAAAGTTTTCAATGGCCTGGTCAATATCATCGGTCTCTTCCATCGAGCAAAAGTTAACTACGCCAATATTTTCCACGGGCTTCCAATATGGAGGGTCATCCTCAATGAACCGGCATTTGAAGATGGGTTCGGCATCAACAGACAGCCTTACTGCCCTTTTTAATTTTTCATAGTCCAGCTTCCCGTCAA
>JAMOAC010000395.1 GCA_023621975.1 Bacillota bacterium
GTTACACCTTCATGTATGAGCAAGTCTATAAGCCGGGTTCTGTATTAGATGATCATCTATCTAGGCTTTGCATTACTGCAAAGCTCAAGCCACCTTATCGGGACCGGCGGGCAACCGTTATACGTCCCATTGCGGTGTTGCTCCAGGTGGGGTTTACAGAGACCGGCAAGTCGCCATGCCGCTGGTGAGCTCTTACCTCACCTTTCCACCCTTACGCTACAAAAAACAATTATGTTTTTTGTAACGCGGTATATTTCTGTTGCACTTTCCTTGAAGTCGCCTTCACCGGGTATTACCCGGCACCCTGCCCTGTGGAGCCCGGACTTTCCTCACATACAACCTTTCGGTTTGTATGCGCGATCATCTGACTTACTCATACACTTATTTTTTATTATATGCTGTTTCAATTTAATTTTATCAGTTTTATGTGGTTTTTCAACGATATAACTTACTTATTTCGTTATGTCAGGATTTATAATTATAATGTAAAACAATAAAACTGTCAAATAACATTAAATGGATCCTCTAACTTATTGCTCAAAATAAATTCTACATTTTCGAACTTTTCGGACAGCATATCCTTAAGCACAGGCAGAATAATCCGTTCGGTTGCAAAATGACCTGCATCAATTACACACCTGCCTGATTCAACAATATCAAGGGCATCGTGGTACTTCACATCCCCGGTAACCAAAATATCAAACTCTCTGCTGTTTAGATTTACCCAGTCTCTATCAAAGCTGCCGCAGAATACAGCTACCCTTTCAATAACACCTTCGTAGTCGCCTATTACCCTTACATGCCTTACGTCAAGCTTTTCTTTTACAATTTCCACAAACTCGTTCAAATTTACCTGTTTATCTACATCTCCTATTTTACCGATACTGAATGCCTCACCGCTGATTTGCAGAGGATAAATATCATACGCAACTTCCTCATACGGATGAGCTTTTAACATGGCATCTATGACTTTTTTCAGCTTTCGCTCAGGTACTACCGTTTCCAGCCTGTATTCGTCAACCTTCTCAAGTTTTCCCTGAGAGCCTATAAACGGATTCGTCCCCTCAAGAGGCCTGAAAGTACCGATTCCCGGAGTCATGAAAGTACAATCGCTATAATTTCCTGTCCAACCGCCGCCTTCTCCGGTTATGGCATCCCTTACTGCATCAACATGGGAGAACGGAACAAACACCACCAGTTTGTAAACCTTGTCTTCATTATATGTATTCAGGTTTCTTATATTTTGCAGCCCTAATGCTTCAGCGAGCTTTTGGTTTACACCGCATTCACAGGTATCAAGATTTGTGTGTGCGCTGTATATTGAAATGTTATTCTGCACAAGTTTAATTATCCTTTTACCAACAATGCTGTCGTCATTAAGTTTTTTTAAACCCCTGAAAATGAGAGGATGATGGGAAATAATCATATCTGCCTTGCATTCCACCGCTTCTTCCACCACTTTTAAAGTAGCGTCAAGGCAAAGCATTACCCGCTTTACTTCCTTGTGCCTGCTCCCTACAATAAGTCCCACGTTGTCCCAGTCTTCAGCAAGGTGAAGCGGTGCAAGCTCCTGCAAATATTCAATAATGTCCCCGCATTTTACCGTCATGACGATTCCCCCATAAATATAATTTTTGGCTTCTATTTTCTTTTTTACATTCCTGTTTACCATAATTCATTCCTGCTTGCTATAATTAGCTTCTCCATACTCATACTTATCACAATTCATTCCTGCTTTTTATAATTCGTCGATTTTATATCCCTTATTATCATTTTTATTGCAATTCTCTTATATATTCCTGTTTACAATAATTCCGGATTAATTTAATTCCCGTATTTATTGCGTTCACGTATTTATGATAATTCTGTATTTATGATATTCCTGCATTTATGACAATTCCGCACACAACTTGATAAACTCATTTCTCAGATTGATATTTTTTTCAATGATGTCTTTATTGTCCCTGTTGGATTTCTTTAACCCATTAATGGCCGTATCTATTTTATTTATCTCCCTGGTAATATAGTTTTTCAGCAGTGGATCTTTTTTTTCTACAAGCTTTCTACCTATATAAAGATCAATTATCCTGTAATCAGTTTTTTCTCCGGTCCACCCGGCAGACAAAACATTATATATTTTATCCCTCTCCATGGTGAGCCCTTCGTCGTATATTTCAAACCCATTTTCATACAGCCATTTGCGAACGTCTTCAACAAAACCCATTGGCTGAATGACAAGCCTCTTTGCACCTATTGCTTTTTCAATACCTTCAGAAAGAATATCCGTTATCAGCAATCCTCCCATTCCGGCAATTATAATAACTTCTGCTTCTCCTTTTTTAAGCGGCTGCAAACCGTTGCCCATCCTTGTATCTATTAAATCTTCCATTTTGTATTTGCGGATGTTTACTTTAGCCTTTTCAACAGGCCCTGGCTTTACATCAGTGGCAATGGCGTTTTTGCAAATTCCATGTCTGATCAGATATATCGGTATGTATGCATGGTCGGTGCCGACATCGCATACTGTTCCGCAAACAGGCACCATGTCTGCTATAAGCTTTAGTCTTCCTTTTAAATTCATAATTTCACCGTCACGCTGTATATGTGGTTTAAATATAGATTATAAAAGTATTATCTGCACATAATAAATATATATTATTAATGTAGCGGATGTAAAGGAGCCTGGCAGTATGATCAACAATTTCAGGGGCAAAAATCACAAAGACACTGAAACAGCAGCCGAAACAATAATAGGCAGCTCTTCTTTTCTTAACAGAATAATAAAACCATACACTGGGAAAAGCACCACAAACATTACAAATCAACAGCTTAACGAAGAAAACTTTGACAACTATGTTGAGAAAAAAATATGAGGGCATTCCTTTAGAAGAAGATTACTCTCTTAAGGAATGCCCTCATTTTGGTGGGCCTTCAGGGACTCGAACCCCGGACCAACCGGTTATGAGCCGGTTGCTCTAACCAACTGAGCTAAAGGCCCTAATGGCTCCTCAAGTAGGACTCGAACCTACGACCCTGCGGTTAACAGCCGCATGCTCTACCCACTGAGCTATTGAGGAATGAATCAGAAACAAGTTTTATTATACATATTTAAGTATCACTGGTCAAGAGGTCTTATTGTACTTTTTCTGAACTATTTATAATTAATGTTATCTTTCTTTGCCGCACATCGTCAATTGAATTATTTCTTGCTTTATCAAGCTGATGATACATAAAAAAAGCCAATGTTAAATAATATGGAAAATAAATAAAAACTCGATTGAAATTCAATCGAGTTTTTATTCAAGGTAGTCCTTTAATTTTTTACTTCTGCTTGGATGTCTGAGCTTTCTTAAAGCCTTTGCTTCGATCTGCCTTATTCTCTCTCTCGTAACATTAAACTCCTTGCCGACTTCCTCAAGAGTCCTTGCCCTTCCGTCATCCAGCCCGAATCTCAATCTTAATACCTTTTCCTCTCTGGGAGTCAGTGTATCCAACACATCAATAAGTTGTTCCTTCAACAAGGTATAGGCTGCAGCTTCTGCAGGTGCCGGAGCATCGTCGTCCGGAATGAAATCGCCAAGGTGACTGTCTTCCTCTTCACCTATGGGTGTTTCAAGTGAAACAGGCTCCTGTGAAATCTTCATAATCTCTCTTACTTTTTCCACCGGCATGTTCATTTCTTTTGCTATCTCCTCAGGATGGGGCTCACGGCCCAATTCCTGTAGCAGCTGCCTTGAAACTCTTATCAGCTTGTTTATAGTTTCAACCATATGGACAGGTATTCTTATTGTCCTAGCCTGGTCGGCTATCGCTCTTGTAATTGCCTGCCTTATCCACCAGGTAGCATATGTGCTGAATTTAAACCCTTTCCTGTAATCAAACTTTTCAACAGCTTTTATAAGCCCAAGATTGCCTTCCTGTATCAAATCAAGAAACAGCATTCCTCTTCCGACATATCTTTTTGCTATACTTACTACAAGTCTCAGGTTGGCTTCTGCCAGCCTCCTCTTTGCTTCCACATCTCCTTTTTCCATACGATGAGCAAGCTCTATCTCTTCTTCAGCAGTTAAAAGGGGTACCTTGCCTATTTCTTTCAGATACATTCTTACAGGATCATCAATACTTACTCCTTCAGGTAATGACAAGTCAATATCTTCTTCGTCCTGCAAATCTTCCAGTTCAGGTTCAATATCACCTACTACGTCAATTCCCATGCTTTCAATTTTTTCGTATATTTTTTCGATCTGCTCAGGATCCAGTTCTACATCTTCAAAAGTGTCCATTATTTCCTTATAGGTCAGCATACCCTTTGCTTTGCCTTTTTCTATAAGATCCTTTAATAAAGCTTTTTTGCTTTCATTATTATTAGGCTTCACTTGCTACCCCTCCTTTCTTCAATCCTATTCAGTTTGACTAAATATCCTTGTAATGCTTTATCTTCATAATTAACGACATCAATTCCTGTTTTAATTTTTCAACATCTCCTTTTTGTAATTTATCTGGATTTCTCAGTATATCAAGTATTTCTTTTTGCCTTTTTTTCATCTTGTATATTTCAATATTTCTAATTGTACCCAAAACAGCCTTCTTAATATCATCGCAATGGCATTCTTCATTGAACAGTCTTGCAAATTCGTCAGCCAAACTCTTTTCTAACATTCCCAATAGCTCTCCGGGTACAATTCCACGTCCGTCCTTAATTCTTTCAATTATTTTATCTGCTATTTCCTTATTCTGGCTGTCGGAGAACAAATCCGGATTTATTTTGTCCCTGACAGCCCTGTATGCTGAGTTATCAACACATAAAAGTGCTAATAAAAACCTTTCGTCATGCACCAACCTGGCATCTATTTTATCTTTTACGATTGCTTTTGATATTTTCTTACGGCTAGCTGCCGCTATCGCGGGAGTCCTTAATTGCACAGCATTTATATTTTTTATCCTCTTATACACCTCTGTCAAAATGGACTCTTCCGATATTCCATATTGTGCAGCCAGCTTTTTAACGTACATTTCTCTTTCTACGTTATTGTCAATTTTAGACAAAATATCAGCAGTTTTATTCAAAAACTTTATCTTACCGTCTACAGTTTCGGTATCAATTTCCTTTT
>JAMOAC010000358.1 GCA_023621975.1 Bacillota bacterium
ATTCCGGCACTTTCTATGATTATGTTAGGACAGGTGAAAAAATTATTGACAACTCTACGGTTGAATGCGATGTGACTGTAAGATTGACAGAAGGCGGTACAAAAAAACACAGAATAAGAATCAGGATGGATGAAAATCTATACTGGAGTGTAATTTCTGACGAATTAATTCAGTAGAAGGAAATGGATAGGATTTAGTTTAATAGAAAAAATGGATAAGTCAGAATTAGGGGGGAAGGTTTTGTGAAGAAAGGGGCAAAATATCTGTTTAAAGCTATAGCATTGATCATGGCAATAAGCATGTTTCTGCCTGCCGGATTCCCGGTATCCGAGACAAATGTGTTTGCAGGTGCTCCTGTAAGTTTTAGTGACATAAAAGAGACGGACTGGTTCTATAAAAATGTAATGGAATTGACAAAAAGAGGGTTAATTTCAGGGTATTCCGATAAGACATTCAAGCCAAACGCCCAAATCCGGGCAGATGAATTTATTAAAATCCTGGTTTCCGCCATTGATGAAAATGTCAAACCTTCCCAGGGCAGTTACTGGGCAGACAGTTATATTAACAGGGCAAAGGAATTAGGCATCGTCAAGGATGGGGAATTTTCAGATTATACCCGGTATATTACCCGTGGCGAAATGGCGAGAATGATTGTCAGGGCGGCTGCAACAACATACGCCGGTGAAAAAGGGATAAGCCTTGATGTTCCTGGAAATTATAAGAGTTATTACTATCTTGTAACTGATTATTCAGCTCTTGATACTGATTCAAAAGACATTGCACTGAAAGTGTTTGCGTCAGGGATAATAACCGGATTTCCGGACGGGAGTTTCGGTTTTGATAAATATGCTACAAGGGCTGAAGCGTGCACAATTCTTATGAGATTTCTTGAAAAAGGACAGAGAAAAGTTCCTGAATTGCCTGTAGATTTCAATAATACCCTGACTGTAAGGGAATTTACAACCCAGTTATTGAAAGCCATTGGAAAAGAGGCTACTATGGAATATGCCTTTGAGAAAGGCTATGTAAGGGCTTCAGCAGAATAAAAGGCTTTGTTTACTACTGGAGATAATGATTTGTTTGTTCAAGGCTATACATTAAATCATTATGTTGAACAACATGTTTTTATGACTCGATTAAAAATAAAACATATTACTTTAATTGAATGGGAGAAATACAGAGGACACATAAAAGATATCCGAATGATAACTCCCAACTATCAAAAAGAAATGGTCACATTGTATTTGGCAGGCATAATTGATGTAAATGAAAATAACGAGTTGAGACCGTATGACTTTTTGAGCAGGGAAGAAGCACAAAAGTGGATAAACAACATTAAAGAATACAGTTCATTAAGCCCGGATGAAGTGTTAAATAAACTTGCTGAAAGTATCAGGAATTTGGAAGAAAAACCCATGCCGGAAGCAGAAAAACCATCAAATGCGGAAATTTGGCGTTCAACTTCACCTTATGTAAATAAAAGGTTGTATGAGTATCCCTTAAAATTGGATAAAGAAAAATATCCAGAATTAAATTATGTATACAGTTGACTACAGGAATTTGGATGCTGAAGCAAAGTATTATACCCCGTATGGCGGGATAGTCGGCACAGGCAATTATGAAAGGCGAGTACTTTTTTATCATAATCCTGGTATACCTACCAACGGCTATGTTGACGAAAAAGGTAATGATAGAAAAATTGAAGATATGGTTTTTGCAGACGAAATGTTAAAACGGGAGATTGAAAAGTATAAAAAGTACAGGGTAGTTTCGCAGGCAGAACTGATAATAGATGAATCTTTGATTTACATAAGCTTTAACGAGAGGTGCAGGGCGACATTAAGAATAATATATTATCCGCCAACTGACCCTGCATTTTTAAAGGAACAGGGATTGGAAGTCGGCAAATGGTATGAAAAAGATATATTAATTGATTTAGTGTATATGACTGATGGAGTAAGAGAATTCAGGGAGAGGTGGGATTTTTCTGTTGTTAATTATTCCAGGCATTTTGATTTCGGCCCCTATAGGCCCATGGAATACCTTGAATAATATGTGTTTGCATAAATAAGTTTTAAAGAAAGGGGAGGGGAATGAAACTTTCCCCTTCTTTTTTAAATTAAATATTAGAATTTGAAATTGTAACAGAAACTTCTATAATGAAAATAAGTGAATAACGATTAGGATGAAGCAAAGCCATGGAATCATTTATTAATGGTATTACTATATAAGTATTTCATTAACAAAAAGTATTGCGGGGTATCAAATGGAAAAAGCAGAATATAAGGCGATATTTTTTGCCATACTGGCGGCGGAGTTGTACGCAATTAGTTCACCGGTATCAAAACTTTTACTGAAAGAAATAC
>JAMOAC010000336.1 GCA_023621975.1 Bacillota bacterium
TAAAGCATATCTTTTATTTCCTGTACGCTCCTGTCATCATATACGTCAAACTGGCCTTCCGTCTTTTGTCCAAGCGCATATCCTCCTACTTCCGTCGACGACCCGGCCGACATTTTTGTCACCCCAAGCCCCACCAGGTTGTCACGAAGTTCAGGCCGCTCTCTTGTTGATATGGTAATGCCGACCCTGGGCATATAAAGCCTCAAAGCAAGCATAATCTGGACAAGTTTTCTGTCGCTGACTTCAAACCTGGGCTTGAAATGGCTTGCACTCGGCCTTATACGGGGCAGGGAGACGCTTATTTCAGTATCCGGGTACTTGTCCTGCAAGTAACAGGCATGCAAACCTGTAAAAAAAGCTTCGCTTGTCACATTTTCCAATCCCAGCAGCGCACCGATTCCAACGCTCCTCATTGATGCCATGCAGGCACGTTCGGGAGCGTCAAGCCTGTATCTGTAATCATGTTTTGGGCCTTTTGGATGCAGTACCTTGTATGTTTCCTCGTTATATACCTCCTGGAACATTGTAAACCCGTCAACCCCTGAGTCAGCCAGCTCCTTGTATTCGTGTAGTTCAAGAGGGTATACTTCTATTGAAATTGAAGTAAAATATCTTTTTAAAACTTCAACACATTGCTTAATATACGATACCGGGCTGTGCTTCCTTGACTCACCTGTTAAAATCAATATATGCCTGTGGCCTGTTGACGAAATTGCTTTTGCTTCCTTTTCCACTTCCTCCATGCTTAACTTCCTGCGGGTTATTTTGTTGTTATAATTGAATCCACAGTAAACGCAGTGGTTGGTGCAGAAATTTGACAGGTAAAGAGGGGCAAACAGGAATATCACTTTACCAAAATGCTGAATGGTAAGCTGCTGCGATTTTCTTGCCATTTCTTCCAGATACCTTCCTGCAGTGTCAGAAAGCAGCGCCAGGTAATCGAGTTCATTAAGATTTTCTTTGCTGATAATCCTTAAAACATCCTCGTCCTTTATGCTTTCAAGGAATTTTTCAAAATTAAAATCCCTGTATTCAAGATACCTTTCATAAAAGCTCATTCACAGACCTTCTTTCCCTTACCCTTGTTCTCACTTTCCTTACAACTATTTCAATCCGCGCATTCTTAATCGGCTATTGCAGGTCGTATATTATTAATCACGCAGAAAGCCCGTTAAAGGTGATGATGCCTCGGCATATTCCTTTACCGTACCTGTACCGGAAATATAAGCTGCCCTGCCTGCTTTGACGGCAAGGCTGAAGGCTTCAGCCATCATAACCGGATCTCCCGCAGTGGCAATAGCCGTATTTACCAGCACTGCAGCAGCCCCTATTTCCATTGATTCGGCTGCATCCGACGGTTTTCCAAGGCCTGCGTCCACAATGACAGGAAGATCAATTTCATTGACCAGTATTTTGACAAGCTCCCTTGTTTTCAGCCCCTTGTTTGTGCCTATTGGAGCCCCGAGAGGCATTACTGCTGCTGCCCCCGCATCCCTGAGCCTTCTTGCAGCCATCAGGTCCGGGCACATGTATGGCAACACCACAAAACCTTCCCTGGCTAGTATTTCTGTTGCCTTTATTGTTTCCATGTTATCCGGAAGAAGGTATTTGTTATCGGAAATAACCTCAATTTTTATCCAGTTGCCGCATCCTGCAGCCCTTGCCAACCTGGCAATTCTGACAGCTTCCTCTGCATTACGGGCACCGGAGGTATTCGGCATGATGATGCAGTCCTTTGGAATATAATTCAACATGTTTTCTTCTTCTGAATCAAAATCTATCCTTCTTAAAGCAACAGTAACAACCTGTACTCCCGAAGCTTTGATTACCTCAGGAATGAGCTTGTTGGAAGAAAATTTGCCGGTACCTATAAAAAGCCTGCTTTCCAATTCTCTTCCCCCGATGATTAATTTATCACCCATGTTAAACCTCCATCAAAAAAATAATATTGCGCCCATTGCCGCTTTGAATTTGTTAGTTTTACCACCGGCCGCATTTACCTTATCTGGCAGAGTAGACATCTGTAGGGGAAACAAATTGGATAATCTTTGGAAATGCAATAAAAAAAGCTTACCACCAGGATAAGCTACAGGAACAAATGCATAATTGATTTTGCTTCCCTACGATGGTACTAACCATATCAGGTTCAAAGGGTTGAGATATAAATATCTCTCTCAGCATTGCGGCACCCCTAGCAATAATATTGAGTTTTTTTAATTATACCATGTCAGAGCATATTATGCAAATAATACATATGTTTTCTTTCATTGCATTATATGCCATACTTGCAATTTGACATGATTTTAATTTGACATATTTTAATTTGACATATTTTTTTATTTTACCATATTTGTATTCTACCAAATTTATAATTTTCAGAATTTACAATTTGCCATATATGTTTTTATTTAAATGTTCCTATAATGTAATATCAATTTTACCTGCTGAGAATAAACAATAATTTTTGTTCCAATTGAACAATGCTTTCACCAACCCGCTCAAATCATGCATTATTTATTTATATCTTTATCTCTTTCCGGCTGTCAGAGGCGCGTATCTCTCAATAACTTTTTCGGCTGCTTTAATTCCGTCCACAGCAGATGACATAATACCTCCTGCATAACCGGTCCCTTCTCCCACAGGGTATAACCCCTGTATATTGGACAGGTAATTTTCATCCCTGATTATCCTCACCGGTGACGAACTCCTGGTTTCAACTCCTGTCAAAATACTATCAGGCATGGCAAATCCCTTGATCTTGCTATCAAAATACGCTATCGCTTCCTTAAGGGTTTCAACCACGTAATCAGGCAGGCATTCCCTGAGTGGGGCAAACACAACACCTGGTTTGTAGGTGGGCCTTACATCCCCCCAGCCGCTGCTTGGCCGGTCGGCAAGAAAATCTCCCGTTAGCTGAACAGGAGCCCGATAATTACCTCCACCAAGCTGGAAAGCGAGCCGTTCCCATTTCCTCTGGAATTCAACCCCCGCCAGAGGGTGCGGGCTTTGAAAATCATCAGGAGTAACACTTACCAGCAAAGCTGAATTGGCATTGGACCCGTCCCTTCTGTATTCACTCATGCCATTGGTAACAAGGCAACCCTTTTCAGAAGCGGCAGCTACCACATAACCTCCGGGGCACATGCAAAATGTATAGGCACCCCTTCCGTTCTTGGCATGATATGACAGTTTGTAATCCGCCGCTCCCAATACGGGATGTTCGGCAAATTGGCCGTATTGCGCCCTGTTGATTAACTCCTGGGGGTGCTCAATCCTTAAACCTATTGAAAAAGGTTTATGATTCATTTTCACGCCTCTTTGGTACAGCACCTCGAAAGTATCCCGTGCGCTATGGCCTATTGCCAGCATGACAACATTACAGTTAAGCCTTTCTTTGTCGTTGATGATAACAGCTTCAATGCTTCCGCTTTTAATGACAAAGTCAGTTACTTTGGCTCTGAACCTTACTTCTCCGCCATTTTCAATAATTTCCTGCCTGATATTTTTAACTACGGATTTCAGCAAATCAGTTCCTATGTGGGGTTTGTTCCTGTACAATATATCCTCCGGTGCGCCTGCCCTCACAAATTCCTCCAGCACCGTGCGGCATCTTCTGTCATTTATCAGTGTAGTAAGCTTCCCGTCAGAAAATGTTCCCGCTCCACCTTCTCCAAACTGCACGTTGCTTTCCGGATCAAGCTCTCCTCCGTTCCAGAATTCATTTACCCTGGCATTTCTTGTTTCCACATCATCTCCTCTTTCAAGGACAACAGGCTTATATCCGCTCCTTGACAGAAACAGCCCCGCAAAAAGCCCTGCCGGACCGGTTCCGATAATTACCGGGCGTTCAGCCAGTTTTTCGGTTCCCGGCTGCACTCCTTTGTAAGTCAGGTCCGGGGCAGGTATTATTCCAATTGAACCGTATTTACGAAGTATTCTTTCTTCGCTGCTGACGTCAACGTCCACTGTGTATACAAAATTTATGTCATCCTTTTTTCTGGCATCAATTGACTTTTTAAATATTTTAAATCCATGCAGTTCTTTCTCGGAAATTTTTAATTTGGATAGTATTTTCTTTCTTAGTGCCACTTTCTCCGAATCGGGGTCCGCGGCTTCATTTATTCCTACCTTTATATTGGAAATCCTGACCATTTAAATCCTCCTGTTGTTTAAAATAATCTCGCCAGTGGATGACCGGTTCCGGCAGTTGACAGGAGACTGTCCCTTGTTACAAAAATGTGACAAGGAACCGCTCCCTGTCAACTACCCCCTGTCCTATGGCAAAGCGGCATATTGTCCTGCGACAAAGCCCGACGACCATGCCCATTGGAGATTGAAGCCGCCGCACATACCGTCTATGTCAATTATCTCTCCCGCAAAATATAAACCTTTTTGGAGCCTGGACTCCATCGTTTTCTGATCTATCTCCCTTGTATCAACGCCGCCTGCAGTTACCTGGGCGTTGGTCCAGCTTAATGTCCCCCTTATCTTGAATCTCCAGTCAAGTAGCATGTCCACTATTCTTTCCCGTTCCCGGGATGACAAACTGCCGACGGGGCGCTTAATATCCTCAATTCCCGCCTCTGAAAGTATCACGGGTATCAGCCTTTTATTTATGAATCCCACAAAACTAAAGTCAGCCGGCTTTTGTGGAGCTGTCTGAATTCGTTTGTTAATAAGGCTCCGCAACTCTTCCCTGTTCATCATATCCATTATTGTTATTTTTAAATATGCTTCCTTGCCCGCATTTAAAAGTTCTCCGGCTTTTCTGCTTATCTGCAGAATCGGCGGGCCTGATACGCCGTAATTGGTGAAAAGTATGTCTCCCCTGTCCCTATCAACGGATTTGTCATTATATATAATCTCCGCCGTTCCCACAAATTTTACGCCTTCGATGCGTTTGAAAAAAGAACCGTGCAGCATTATTTGAACCAGTGCAGGAAAAACAGGCGTAACCGTATGCCCGAGCTTTTTTGCCAGCTCATACCCGTTTCCGTCAGAGCCGCTGGAAGGCATGGCCTTACCGCCTGTAGCAATAATTACGCTGTCAGCTTCATATTTTTTCCCGTTGTCCGTATATAAAATAAATTTCCCGTT
>JAMOAC010000229.1 GCA_023621975.1 Bacillota bacterium
GGTAATATGGCTGTACGGGATAATGGATATGAATTTCCAATCCAGTACATCTGTAGATACGTAGGTTATAAACGAATCCACATTGTCGACTTCCGCCCTGATGTTTCCGCTTTCCTTTTCAGAATTCAATATATCCCTGATATACTTTTGATTGGACATGTTATGCAGCATGGGATATTTTTCATCCTCTGTAATCAACACGCCTTTACTGTCTATGATAAAAATCCTTTTGTCATTTTCGTTGCTGAAACTGTTTATGCTGTCCCTCAAAGAACTTTCATAAATATTCAGTATGATGGCTTCGCTTATTTTCCCGCTCTGCATTTGAGAATCATAAAAGAGGTAGGAATATACATTTACAAACCCGTCTTTATCTTCATTTTCCAATCCTGTCAGATCGGGTATTTTCCTTGGTATTATCGAATGGCTTTTGTACGTCTGCATGTCACTCAGGATGCTGACTATGCCTGCATCGGGAAATGTTGACTTGGGATAAACGAAATTATAACTCGGAGACACATAAAACTTTTCTCCGTTGTAAATCTGTACTGAATAGATAAAAGGATTGGCATTTCTGAATGCCGACAGCTTGTTTATGTATTTTATGTACTCTATATCCTCGATGTCGGAATAAAATAAATCACTGGTTGAATCATCAAAATATATGGTTTTTGCCAGTGACCGTGCAGATTCAAACATAACCGACGCACTTCTGCTTATGCTTCGCAGGTCGGACTCCATAAAACTACATTCCATTTCAAGCACGATTTTTTCAAAGTTGATGTGCAGACCTATTGACAGAAATATAATCAACAAAATGACGCAAATCAAAATGGGAAGAAAAATATTGATAAACAGTTGGGTTGAATTCCTATACACAAGTTTTTTCATACCATTTATCTCCCTTAAACAGGACAAATGATAATGCAATTTATATAAACAACCGGAAATACAATACAATTGGCTGTTTCTGCATGTTATGACAATACCCGTATTATAACAACTAATAAAATATTATTACAAACGAGCAACTTATGTCAAGCTGATCAACCACAGGCCTGAATATTTATGCATTTTACTCAGCTTGAATACTTTTTACTATGCTTGAGATCAGGAATATGGATACCTGTGATCCGGAATATGGTGAGCAAAATAAATCAGCGAGCAGTCTAAAGACCGCTCGCTGATAAAATATGTCGCTGTTTCGCTTTAATTGTATGATTATTTATTCTTAAGGTTAAACCAGGCATTAAGTCCGGGATACTGAGCAACATCTCCAAGTTCTTCTTCGATTCTGAGCAGCTGGTTATATTTTGCCACACGGTCGGTCCTTGAAGGTGCTCCTGTCTTGATCTGGCCAGCATTAACGGCTACTACGATGTCTGAAATCGTTGTATCCTCTGTTTCACCTGATCTGTGGGATACTACTGCCGTATAGCCTGCCCTGTTTGCCATTTCAATCGCATCAAGAGTCTCTGTCAGTGTGCCTATCTGGTTTACTTTGATGAGTATTGAATTTGCAACTCCCAATTCAATACCCTTCTTCAATCTCTCAGTATTTGTTACAAAGAGGTCGTCTCCAACAAGCTGGATCTTGCTTCCAAGCTTATCGGTGAGCATCTTCCAGCCATCCCAGTCTTCTTCGGCAACGCCGTCTTCCAGTGAAATTATGGGATATTTTTCAGCAAGCTTGACCCAGTAATCTACAATTTCTTCCTTTGTCATCATTATATCTGACT
The DNA here is from genome assembly GCA_023621975.1 of Bacillota bacterium. The sequence continues at coordinate 1,740 of JAMOAC010000229.1, forward strand.
TCCAGAAATAATATTTACCTTCCTGTCCTTTTGCCTTGGCTGCATCATACATTTCGGTTGCAGCAGCGTCAATTGCAATTCTGAAGTCATCTCCGGGCTTATATCCTGCTTTTTCTACTGCTTCTAGAATAACCTGTATTGCTTCTTCGTCAGCTTTCAGGTTTGGTGCAAAACCTCCTTCATCACCTACAGCAGTGTTATAACCCTTGCCCTTTAATACTTTTTTGAGATTGTGGAATACTTCTGCGCACATCTGCAGGGCGTTTTTAAAGCAGCATGCTCCGACAGGCATTATCATGAACTCCTGAATGTTAACGCTGTTGTCGGCATGCTTTCCACCGTTAAGTATGTTCATCATAGGAACAGGCAGAACTTTTCCATTTACCCCGCCTATGTACTGATAAAGGCTTATACCCAATGCTTCTGCAGCAGCTTTTGCTGTAGCAAGTGAAACTCCCAGGATTGCATTTGCGCCAAGTTTCCCTTTATTAGGTGTTCCATCCAGTTCTATCATAAGCTTGTCTATGGCAACCTGGTCAAAAACATTCATTCCTTCGACTTCAGGCGCAATTACATTGTTAACATTCTCAACAGCTTTTAATACTCCCTTGCCAAGATACCTTTTTTCGTCGCCGTCCCTGAGCTCAACTGCTTCAAATGCACCTGTGGATGCTCCGGACGGCACTGCAGCTCTTCCTACAAAACCGCCTTCAACAAGTACTTCTACCTCAACAGTCGGATTTCCTCTTGAATCAAGAATTTCTCTCGCATAAACACTTTCAATTCCTAAATACTGTTTCATAAGCATACTCCTTTCCTTTATTAACTTTTACTGTAATAAACTATGTTAAAATTTTATCCTGTGATGGTAAACCAAACCACAACACTATTAGAATATAATATATCTAATGTGTTGTAAATATTCAAGTCAAAATAGACTGATTTTTGCACAGCCATACTTAATCTTGCTTCACTGCAGCAAGGTCCAATTTCCAGCCGTATTTGTCACAGCCTTCGTTAAAGCCTTTACAATTTCAGTCAAATATTACATGATAGTAATATTTTAACCGTTTTGCATGTTTTTATTTCACAATCAGCGAAGTTCCTGTCATTTCTTCCGGCTTTTCAAGCCCCATTATTTCAAGCATTGTAGGCGCCAGGTCCGCCAGCCTTCCTTCCCTCAATTTTACACCTTTAAGCCCTACGCCTATTAAAGGAACAGGATTTGTGGTATGGGCAGTATATGCACCACCTGTCTCGTAATCAATCATCTGCTCGGCATTTCCGTGGTCAGCCGTAACAAGCGCTATTCCGTTCTGTTCCTCTATCGCCCTGACCACCTTTCCAAGGCAATCATCAACAGCTTCAATTGCCTTTCTTGCCGCCTCAAATATTCCCGTATGGCCTACCATGTCAGGGTTTGCAAAGTTCAGGATAATGACATCGTATTCTTTGGAATTTATTCTTCTGACAGCTTCCTCAGCCACCTCATATGCGCTCATTTCGGGCTTCATGTCGTATGTGGCGACCTTTGGCGAAGGAATAAGCACCCTGTCCTCACCTTCGTAAACTTTTTCCACTCCTCCGTTGAAGAAGAAGGTTACGTGAGCGTATTTTTCAGTCTCCGCAATCCTCAGCTGCCTGTATCCGAGCTTGCTGATATATTGTCCGAAGGTATTGTCAAGACTTTCAGGTTTGAAAGCAACTACCGCATTTTTAATGGTTTTGTCATACTGTGTCATGCATACATAATAAACGGGGAAATATCCCTTTTCTCGCTCAAATCCGTCAAAGTCAACATCTGTAAATGCCCTGGTAATCTCCCTTGCCCTGTCAGGTCTGAAATTGAAGAAGATTATAGAATCATTTTCAGATATTAATGCAACGGGTTTTCCATTCTCCATAATAACCGTTGGCTTTACAAATTCGTCATACTCATTTCTTGCATATGACTCGGCAACAGCCTGAGCTGCAGATTCAGCTGTCAAGCCTTTCCCAAGTACCATTGCATCATATGCCATTTTTACTCTGTCCCATCTTCTGTCCCTGTCCATGGCATAGTATCTTCCCATAACGGAAGCAATCTTTCCCACACCTATTTCCTTCAGCTTTGCTTCCAATTCCTCCACATATCCTGCTGCACTGTCGGGCGGCACATCCCTGCCGTCAAAGAAGCAGTGTATATAGACATCCTTCAGGCCTTGTCTTTTTGCAAATTCAACAAGAGCATACAAATGAGTGTTGTGGCTGTGAACACCGCCATCAGACAAAAGACCGTACAAATGCAGTTTGGAGTTATGCTTTCTGCAATTTTCAACAGCATCAAGGAACTCCTTTTTAGTAAAAAAGTCCCCGTCTTTTATTGACTTGGTGATTCTTGTAAACTCCTGGTATACAATCCTTCCGGCACCGATATTTGTGTGCCCCACTTCAGAATTGCCCATCTGGCCTTCAGGAAGGCCTACATCCAAGCCACTGGTATGGACAATCGTATTTGGATACTGGGCAAAGAGCCTGTCAAGATTGGGCGTCTTTGCAGCTTTTATTGCATTTCCCTCTTCACGGGGATTTATTCCAAATCCATCAAGAATTATTAATGCAGTCAGCCTGTCTTTCATTTACGGTTACCTCCACTTTTACAAAGATATCAAAATCATTTAATTTGTTTTTTGTCATTAATCATGCCGCATTTATCATATACCAGCAATTATTATATTTTTTGCATTTATACATTTTAGCAATTAAGATATTTCAGAATTTATGGTATTTAACGCATTTTAACATATATCTTATTTTTGCGTCTACCATATTTTAGCATTTAACATATTTCATAATATAAACAAATTTTAACAATTTTAATACTTTAATTTTTAATTTTCTTAATATTTTAACTTAAATAACCTTAACATTATATTTTTAAACAGTATCTTAATAATTTCAATTATTTATTTAAATAAATTTACTATTTTATTTTTATATCAATTTTGTATTGTATATATTTACCCTCATTTTAATCTTTTTAAGCAAATTATTATTTATCGCCAAAAATTTCTATGTACCGAAAATCCACTAAACAAGGGCAGACACGACAGTCTGCCCTTATGAAATGCCTACTACCTCATTCAAGCTGCATTCATGCTTCATTCAAGCATGTTTTACTTATCATATTTTACTATCTTTTCAAACTCATAAAGTTTCAGACTTGCCCCGCCTACAAGACCGCCGTCGATGTCGGACATTGTAAATAATTCTTTTG
>JAMOAC010000134.1 GCA_023621975.1 Bacillota bacterium
GGACATTTTATTTACTCGCTTGCTGAATCACTGGCAATAGCAGTAATCGATGCAAATGTTGCCCTTGTAGGTGTGGCAAACATTAAATACAAGACACCCGTATATGCCGGAAATAAGCTTCTGGCAAAGGCAGAAGTCAAAAGAGTAAGGGAAAGAAACTATATTGTCTGGGTCAGAATCACAGAAAAGCAAACTGAAGTATTCAGGGGAAAATTTATATTAGTTTCTCTTGAAAAGTAGCTGAAAAAATAGTATTTTTATATTACATTAATACGCTGTAAAAATTATCTATCCGGGAGTGAATACCTTGAGAATTTTGGTTGACGCAATGGGTGGAGATAATGCTCCAGATGCGATAGTTAACGGGTGCATAGATGCAATAAAAAGTCAAAACGGATTTGATATTGTACTCATAGGTGACAATGCTCGGATAACTAAAATACTGGATTCCAGGAAGTTCAGCAGTCCCAGGATCCAGGTTATACATGCTAAAGAAGTTATCACTAATGAAGATATACCTACTCGGGCTATTAAACTGAAAAAAAATTCATCCATGGTTGTCGGATTTAACATGCTGAAGCAAAAAGAAGGCGATGCATTCATTTCCGCGGGAAATACAGGTGCTCTTCTTACCGGTTCTTTGCTGATTCTTGGAAGGCTGAAGGGAGTAGACAGGCCTGCTCTGGGCGCAATAATACCAACCAGAAAGGGAAAGGCTCTTTTGATTGATGCAGGATTGAATTCTTCCTGCAAACCTATAAATTATGTGCAGTTTGGGATTTTGGGATCTGTTTACTTTAAAGAACTATACGGTATTGAGCGTCCCACGGTCGGGTTGGTAAATATGGGTACCGAGGCCAGAAAAGGTACTCAGGTCCTAAAAAATGCATACGAGCTTTTGTCAAAGTCAAATCTTAACTTTATCGGTAACGTAGAAGGCAGAGACATACCGGAAGGGAATGTTGATATAGCTGTTTGCGACGGTTATATCGGAAATGTACTGCTCAAGTTCCTGGAAGGCGCAGGTTCGTTCTTTATGGCTTTCCTTAAAGGAATGTTTAAAAGAACTATTTTTTCAAAGCTTTCTCTGCTTTTTGTCATGAGGGATATGAAAGAATTTAAACGGAAGCTCGATGTTGATGTGGACGGAGGCGCCCCTATACTGGGAGTTAACGGATTGGTCATCAAAAGCCACGGGAATTCCAATGCCAAGACAATAAAACATGTAGTATTAAAAGCATATGACATGGTAAAAAATTCATTAATGGAGAAAATCGAAAAAAGTCTATACAACCTGGAGGCTGGAAATATTGGGTAATTTAGCGCAAGGAATCGGAATAATTGGAATAGGTAGCGCCGTTCCCGAGAAAGTTCTGACTAATTTCGATTTGGAAAAAATGGTAGATACTTCTGATGAATGGATACAAAAAAGGACAGGGATATCTGAAAGAAGAATCCTGGATAAAAAGACACCGGCTTACGTCCTTGGCGTGGAAGCTGCAAGGAAAGCAATTGATGATGCCGGGATAAAACCTGAAGACATAGACTTGATTATTGTTAGCACTTCCTGTCCTGATTACCTGTCTCCTTCCGTCTCATGTATTATTCAAAAGGAAATCAAAGCGGTCAACGCTGCTGCATTTGATTTAAATGCCGCATGTTCCGGATTTGTATATGCCATGACTACCGCTTATCAGTTTATTGCAAACGGTTACTATAAGTATGTCCTGATTGTTGCGTGTGAAGGCCTTTCAAAAATTGTGGACTGGGAAGACCGCAATACCTGTGTCCTTTTTGGCGACGGATCAGGTGCAGTGGTTCTAGGAGCGGTTGAAAATGAATATGGAATAATAAATACGGAAATCGGTGCTGACGGTAGCGTGGGACATTTCCTGACAATACCCTGCTGTCATCTTAGCGATGAGGATATGAAAAAGCGCCTGCATGATAATAAAAGGGTAATTTGGATGGACGGAAGTGAAGTATTTAAGTTTGCTGTAAGGATAATGGCTTATGCCGTTGAAAAAGTTTTGCATAAAAGCAAAATGACGATGGACGACATAGAGCTTATAGTACCGCACCAGGCTAACATAAGGATAATTGACGGGGCGGCAAAGAGAATGGGTATACCGATTGAAAAAGTTTATTCCAATGTACACAAATACGGAAATATGTCTTCGGCTTCAATTCCCATAGCCTTGGAGGAAGCCTGGAAAAACGGCAACATTTCCAAAGGAGACAATATTGTACTTGTTGGATTTGGCGGAGGCTTAACATGGGCTTCTGTACTTATAAAATGGCACAGATAATATTAACCGGATTGGGGGGTTTCTATGTCAAAAATAGCCTTTATTTTCCCCGGACAGGGTGCGCAGTACGTAGGCATGGGAAAGCAAATAGTCGATGCTTACCCCAAAGCAAATGAGGTCTTCGAACAGGCATCTGAAGCAGTAGGTTATGACATGAAGAAACTTGTATTTGAAAGCGATGAAGAGACACTGAAGATAACCGAAAATACACAACCTGCAATATTTACGGTGAGTATGGCATGCATGCAGCCTCTTCTTGAAAACGGCATAAAACCGGACGTGGCTGCCGGGCTAAGCCTTGGCGAATACAGTGCCCATGTTGCTGCAGGTACCATTTCACTTATGGATGCAGCTGCCGTTCTTAAAAAGAGAGGCAAATTCATGCAGGAGGCGGTACCGATTGGAGTAGGCATGATGGCCGCAATAATCGGGCTTCAGGATGATGATGTAATTGACTGCTGTAACGACGCGGCATCCTATGGGATAGTGGAACCTGTAAATTTCAACTGTCCCGGACAAATTGTAATTGCAGGTGAAGTAAAAGCAGTTGAGAAGGCTATGGAACTTTGCAAGGAGAAAGGTGCAAAGCGAGCTGTTCCTCTTGCAGTGAGCGCACCGTTCCACAGCAGGTTGCTCAAGTCTGCAGGTGAAAAGCTGGCGAAGGAACTTGAAAAAATAAAATTTAACGAAATGAAATTGCCCGTAGTTTCAAATGTAAACGCCTCATATGTCACTGATTGTTCAATAGTAAAGGACCTTCTTGTAAAGCAGGTTTCAAGCCCTGTATTATGGGAAAAGTCCGTTAGGAACATGATTGAAAACGGCGTAGATACATTTGTGGAAATCGGGCCCGGTAAAGTTTTAAGCGGATTTGTGAAAAAGATCAACAAGGAAGTTAATACTTATAACGTTGAGGATCTGGATTCACTGAATAAAACGTTGTCAGCCCTGGCATAACTTTTATTACATCTATATACATATGTATATAGGTACACAAATAAAAAGTGAGATTATAATGTGCCAAGAAAAATTATTACAAAAATTATTACATAAGAAAGGGATGCATAATATGCAACTGAAGGGGAAAACTGCTGTTGTAACCGGCTCCGGAAGAGGGCTTGGAAAGGCAATAGCCAGAAAACTTGCCATGATGGGAGCCAATATCGTTCTCAACGATATACCCGATTCCGATTCAATTGATGAAACAGCAGAAGAATTCAGAGCTGAAGGTTTCAACGTCATCGTGACAAAGGGAGACGTAAGAAATTACGATGATGTCGAAAGCATGGTGAATAAAGCTGTTGAAGCTTTTGGACGTATTGATATCCTGGTAAACAATGCCGGAATAACAAGAGATACTCTTATGCTCAGAATGACGGAAAAAGACTGGGACGATGTTCTTGATATAAACCTTAAAGGTGCATTTTTCTGCACAAAAGCCGTATCGAAAATAATGATGAAGCAAAAAAGCGGTAAAATAATTAATATTGCTTCTGTTGCCGGAGTAATGGGAAATGCCGGCCAGGCAAATTATGCGGCTTCAAAAGCAGGACTTATAGGACTTACAAAGTCTACTGCCAAAGAACTTGCTTCAAGAAATATTACCTGCAATGCAGTGGCACCTGGCTTGATAAAAAGTAAAATGACTGACGTACTTCCTGACAAAGTGAAGGAAACCTATTTAAAGAGCATTCCTCTGAACAGGTTTGGGACGCCTGAAGATGTGGCAAATGTTGTAGGTTTTCTTGCTTCAGAAGAATCAGATTATATTACTGGTCAGGTAATACATATTGACGGAGGATTAGTTATGTAATAATATCTAAATGTAAAAGTTAAACGCTTTTATATTTAGAGGTTTGAACAGCGCAAAAACGCTGTTCAGTAAATGCAATTTTCTCACAGTAATTATAAAATGGACTGATATGAATATAATATCATTCACCGGTCCATTATAATCATCATAATTTAATTCCTCTTTGAGGGGAGGTGAGTAAATGGTATTTGAAAAGGTAAAGAAAATCATTGTTGACCAGTTGGGAGTTGATGAAGACGATGTAACATTGGAAGCATCTTTCATCGATGATCTTGGTGCAGACTCACTGGACATCGTTGAATTAATAATGGCTCTCGAAGAGGAATTCGACCTCGAAATTCCCGACAGTGAAGCCGAAAAGATTGTAACCGTAGGAGATGCGGTTGAGTACATTAAAAACAACACATAAAAAAAGTCCCATCACTGGGACTTTTTTTTAGAAGTAGAAAAATTATTGCTAAATTATTTGAAAAATACAATTACATTATTTTTAAATTTATTACCAGATAATATTTCCAAACTTTATCAGCAAGTATTTTATTTATTACTGCCAATATTGGCACTAAAATTACAGTGCAAACAGTATTGTTAAACAAACGGAATTATTAATAAAATTGTATTGAAAAAATGTGTTGCTGAATAAATGTTATTTTTTCTCAAATACAGTTGCCAAACTATTATTGCTAAATAAATATAACTGCTAAACAAAATGCAAAGTTAATTGCTAAGTTAATTGTTAATTAATTGCTAAATTAATCACTAAATTAATCGCTAAACAAATATCTACACAAATTGCTAAATCAATTGTTAAATTAATTACTAAATTAAGCTAGTTCATGGCTTAATTAATTTGCTAAATAACTCAAGTTAAACTTATTGCTGAATAAAATATTGAATATTGTTGCTAAATCTCATTATTAAGTATTATTACTAAATAAAAACTATACAAATATATAGTATAATTGAATTAAATAAATTCAAATGATTAGACTTATAACTTAACAGGAGGATAAGTATGAAAAGGCGAGTAGTAATAACCGGTATGGGTGCTGTAACATCACTTGGAATTGGGGCAGAAGAATTTTGGAATTCAATAAAGTCTGGAAAGTCCGGAATAAGTCATGTAACAAGGATTGATGTAACAGATTTTCCAACAAAGGTTGCCAGCGAAGTAAAAAATTTTGACCCTGCCGATTTCATTGATAAAAAAGATGCAAGAAGAATGGACAGGTACAACCATTTCGCCTTGGCAGCAACTAAAATGGCAGTTGAAAATTCACGCCTTGACATGGAGAAGGTTGACAAGGACAGGGTGGGTGTTCTTATTGGCTCAGGGATCGGTGGAATAGAGACTCTGGAAGAACAGCATAAGGTCCTTTTGAGCAAGGGAGCCAAGAGGATAAGCCCATTCTTTATCCCAATGATGATAGCAAACATGGCATCCGGCCGTGTGGCAATTGAATATGGCGCAAAAGGATATAATAACTGTGTTGTAACTGCCTGTGCAACAGGCACAAACGCAATAGGTGACGCATTCAGGGTTATACAGAGGGGCGATGCGGATATAATGATTACAGGAGGCTCCGAAGCGCCTATCACACCTCTTTCCTTTGCGGGATTCTGCGCCATGGGAGCCATGTCGACCAATGAGGACCCGTCTACTGCAAGCAGGCCTTTTGATGCTGAAAGAGACGGATTTGTAATGGGAGAAGGTGCAGGAATACTTGTCATCGAAGAATTGGAACATGCTCTTAGAAGAGGTGCTGAAATAATTGCAGAAATAGTTGGTTACGGATGTACTAATGACGCTTTTCATATTACGGCTCCTGCGGAAAACGGCGAAGGTGCTGCAAAATCAATGCAACTTGCCCTCAATGATGCAGGTATTAAACCTGAACAAATCAGTTATATAAACGCCCACGGTACATCAACAGATCTCAACGACAAAAATGAAACCGCGGCAATAAAGACCGTTTTCGGAGAACATGCGTATAAACTGGCTGTAAGCTCAACAAAGTCAATGACAGGCCATCTGCTTGGAGCGGCAGGTGCGATAGAGGCAATTGTTACTGCAAAGGTTGTTCAGGAAGGTTTTATTCCTCCTACAATAAACTATAAAACGCCTGATCCTGATTGCGATTTGGACTATGTTCCCAACGTTGGAAGAAGCGCTGACGTTGAATATGCAATGTCCAATTCCTTTGGATTTGGCGGGCATAATGCGGTTCTCATATTTAAGAAATATAAATAACATGAAGGTATAAAAAAGCATTTATGCATAAAAACATTTATGCATAAAAGGATTTATGCATAAAAAGCATTTATACATAAATAGCATTTATGTATAAATTGCATGTATAAATAGCATAAATGAATATATATCATAATGTGTATAAATAACATAAATGTATTATTAATTAACATATAGAATTGCATTTTATACAAGTGGAATGATCATTTTGTCGATTAACGTTAATGGGGCGAGGCATAAAGTTATATAACTTTACTCCTCGCTTTCATGATTAAGTACATAAATTTATTCTGTATATTAAAGTATATGTTACAAATAATCAATAATAACTTCCTGGTACTGCACCGTAACTTTTAAGTAACTCTGCCAGGTTACCGGGTACATAAAAGCAGTTTGCAGGCAATATAGCTAACATACAGTTTAATATACGGAATGGAAACAGGAGGAGTTATGCATAAGGATATTGAGGAACTTTTAAATAACATTGATGCTTTACAGCAAACCATCGGATACAATTTTAAAAAAATAGAAAACCTTCTGCTGGCATTGACCCACAGTTCCTTTGCAAACGAAAACAAGGAAGAAGGCTTTGAAAGCAATGAGAGGCTGGAATTTCTCGGCGATTCCGTTTTAAGCCTTGTTATAAGTGAAAATATATTCAATAATTACAAGGACCTTTCCGAGGGTGAAATGACAAAGACAAGAGCTAACGTCGTCTGTGAGTCCACTATTTCAAAATGTTCTTTAAATATAGGATTAGGAAACTACCTCATTCTTGGAAAAGGAGAGGAACTTTCAGGCGGAAGGAAAAGGCCTTCCATACTTTCCGATGCTTTTGAAGCACTTATCGGAGCCATATACATTGACGGAGGTTTTGAAAGTGCAAAAAATTTTATTAACACAATGATGGAAAGCCTGATTGTTGATTCCGTCAGAGGAGCCATATCACATGATTATAAGACCCAGCTCCAGGAAATCGTCCAGAAAAACGGTGAAAATACAGTTTCATACAGGATACTGGATGAAAAAGGTCCTGACCATGACAAAACATTTATTTCCCAGGTAAGTATAGGGAACAGGGTGGCAGGTACAGGTCAGGGAAAAAGTAAAAAGGAAGCTGAACAAAATGCTGCAAAAGCTGCGCTTGAGCAAATGCTGTAGCCTATTGTGCCGGCAGTTTTCACGGGAGAGAAGGTAACGATATGGAATTAAGGCATTTTGTAATACCCATTTTTGTTCCTCACAAAGGGTGTCCTTTTGACTGCATATATTGCAATCAGAAAAAAATAAGCGGGCATGTTGATGAAATAACTGAACACAGCATGCGTTCCACTATAGAAGATCATCTTGCTTCAATAAAAGATAACAGCTACGTTGAAATAGGTTTTTACGGTGGAAGTTTCACAGGCATAGAAAAGGAGCAGCAGCTGCAACTTCTGAAAATTGCCAAAGAGTATATAGATAACGGAAAAGTTCAAAGCATCAGGCTTTCAACCCGTCCTGACTACATAAACACCGATATTCTTGGATATTTAAAAGAATACCATGTGGAAACAATAGAACTTGGCGTTCAAAGCCTTGATGATGAGGTATTGAGAAAAAGCTGCAGGGGACATTGCGTTAATGATGTAATTACATCTTCACATCTTATCAAAGAAAACGGGTTTAAACTTGGTATTCAGACAATGATCGGCCTTCCCGGAGACAGTAAATGGAAAGACATATATACGGCAAAAAAGGTTGTTGAGCTGAAACCCGACATAGTGAGGATATATCCCACCTTGGTCATTAAAGGCACTGTACTCGAAAAAATGTATTACAACGGGGAATATATACCTTTGTCCCTTGAAGATGCCGTGGACATATGTGCCGAACTTATCCAGATCTACGAGGAAAACGGCATAAAGGTTATAAGAGTGGGGCTCCAGGCTACCGAAAATATAAATGAAAATTCCGACGTTGTGGCGGGACCCTTTCATCCTGCTTTAAGGCAGCTTGCCGAATCAAGAATCTTTCTTAATAAAATTAATGAACAAATTATCAGGAACGGGCTGGGAAAAGAAAAAAGAATATTGATAAAGACGGGAACCGGGTACATTTCAAGCGTAATCGGGCAGAAGAAGGCAAACATAAGGTATTTGAAAGAAAAATATTCTTTTGAGGATGTAAAAGTATGTGAATCCGCAGGCCTTGGCAAGGAAATTTCAGTGGAAATTATTAATAATGATAATTAAATTTGCTATGATGTATTTGATTTGTATGTTAAAATTAATAAATATTAATAAAAATTACATACTGAGGTGTTGTAATTGTACCTGAAAAAGCTTGAGATACAGGGCTTTAAGTCCTTTGCAGATAAAATAGTGCTTGAATTCAATTCAGGAATAACATCGATCGTCGGGCCAAACGGAAGCGGAAAAAGCAATATTGCTGATGCCATCAGATGGGTTTTGGGTGAGCAGAGCATAAAAACACTGCGCGGAAGCAAGATGGAAGATGTAATATTTGTAGGTACTGAACACAGGAGGCCTCTTGGCTTTGCCGAGGTTTCCATAACATTCGACAATTCTTCAGGCAAGCTTCCTATTGAATACAGTGAAGTAACCATTACGAGAAGGGTCTTCCGTTCAGGAGAAAGTGAATATATGATAAATAAGACGCCCTGTCGCCTGAAGGACATACACCAGCTCTTTTTTGACACAGGTATTGGAAGGGAAGGTTATTCAGTAATAGGACAGGGCAGGATTGATGAAATTCTCAGTTCCAAGTCAGAAGACAGAAGAGGTGTCTTTGAGGAAGCTTCAGGGATAATGAAATATAAAACAAGAAAACTGGAAGCAGAAAGGAAACTGGAACTGACAAAACAAAATCTGCTTAGGATAAACGATATTATAAACGAGCTGGAAAACCAGCTCGAACCCCTGAGAGTACAATCTGAAATTGCAAAAAAATACCTGCGCCTGAGAGATGAGCTTAAAGAACTGGAAGTCAACGTTTTCCTAAATAACATAGACAAGCTCAGGGAAAAGCTCAAGGATGTTGAAAAGCTTTATAATTCGGCAAAAGAAAATGTAGAATCCGAGAATGCCCGCCTTGAGGAAATTACAGCTGAAAACAGTAAAAAAACAGAACTGCTCAGGCATTATGACGAAAGGCTTAATGCCTTAAGGCAGGAATACTACGATATTGAGGGGAATCTTGAAAGGTGCCAGTCTGAAATAAGAGTAAATGAGGAAAAGCTATCCGGAATCAGGCAAAATATAGAACGGATAGACAGTGAAGTGAAGGAACTGGAAATAAAAAAGAACGAGATGGCAAATGACAAAAGATCAAGGCAGGGAAAGCTGGAATATTTAAACAGGCAATATGAAGTCTATGCCAAAAAGCTTGCTGATCTTGAAAAGCAGCTGGAAGAAGTAATATCTTCATTAAACGAAAGCGAAAGACATATTGAAAAGCTCAAGATGGATGTAAT
>JAMOAC010000541.1 GCA_023621975.1 Bacillota bacterium
ATCGTCATGTTTGTTGTATTTCCTTCCATAGAATCCTCCTCATACCATTTTTTATTTTAAGTTTTTTTAATTTAAATTTTATATTTTTGTAATTTAAATAAATTTTTATATTTTATTTAATTTTTATAATTTTTGTAATCAAAATATTTTTCACTATCTTTAATGTTTTTTACCTGTCCAAATCACTTATTACCACTTAGGCAGCATGTCAAATACTAGAATTATAATAACATTTAAAATAATATATGTGAAGCCAAAATGCAAATTTTTATAACTCAATTTCAGTTATATCCATAATAGGCTCTGAAAAATTCATCCCTGAAATCCCTGAGCCTGTCCTCCATGATGGCCTGCCTTACCTTTTTCATCAAATTTATCAGGAAATAAAGATTGTGCCAGGTCGTAAGCCTCAAACCAAGCAATTCATTGGCTTTTAACAAATGCCTTATATATGCTCTTGTATAATTTCTGCACACGTAGCAGTCGCATTCAGGGTCAAGACTTGAAAAATCCCTGGCGTAAGCGGCGTCTCTGACAATCACCTTTCCTCTGCTTGTCATTACCGTACCGTTCCGGCCTATTCTCGTCGGCAGTACACAATCAAACATATCTATTCCGCGCATCGCGCCTTCAATAAGATAATCAGGGCTTCCTACACCCATTAAATATCTTGGCTTGTCCTCAGGCAATTCAGGTACAGTGCACTCAAGGATTTCGTACATTGTCTCTCCCGGTTCGCCAACACTCAAACCTCCTATGGCATACCCGGGAAAATCCAATTTTACAATGTCGCGGGCGCTTTGCACTCTCAGGTCCTTGTATACACTGCCCTGTACTATTCCGAAAAGCGCCTGCTTCTCCGTGTTTTTATGCGCTTCCTTGCACCTTTTCGCCCATCTGGTGGTTCTTTCCATGGCCCTTTTTGCATACTCATATTCGCAAGGGTACGGTACACATTCATCAAATGCCATTATTATGTCAGAACCAAGATCATTTTGTATTTCCATAACTTTTTCAGGCGTAAACAAATGCCTGGAACCGTCGATGTGCGACTTGAAAATTACACCTTCTTCTTTTATATCACGGAGATCACTCAGGCTGAACACCTGGAAGCCACCGCTGTCCGTCAGAATCGGCCGGTCCCAGTTCATAAACCTGTGCAGCCCTCCAGCTTCCCTGATTATTTCCTGTCCCGGACGCAAATAAAGATGATAGGTGTTCCCCAGAATGATCTGAGCATCTATCTCTTTTAATTCATCCGGAGACATGCCTTTTACGGTTCCCTGTGTACCGACCGGCATAAAAACAGGAGTTTCAAAACTGCCATGCGGAGTATGAACCCTGCCAAGCCTTGCTCCTGTCTGCTTGCATTTTTTTATCAGTTCATACCTTACAGCGTCCAATTACATCTTCCTTTATTTAGTATTTTTTAAACATTATCCTATATAAAACATAAAATCTTAATTAATATAAAATCTAATATATAAACATCGCATCCCCAAAGCTGAAAAACCTATATCTTTCCCTGACTGCCGTATTGTACGCATTAAGGATCATCTCCCTGCTTGCAAAAGCGCTTACCAGCATAATCAATGTAGACTTTGGAAGATGAAAGTTTGTAATAAGCGCATCTACGGCCTTAAACCTGTACCCGGGATAGATAAATATGTCCGTCCAGCCACTTCCAGGCTTTACGAAGCCATTTTCATCACTTACCGTTTCAAGGACCCTGCAGCTGGTAGTCCCAACTGCTATAACCCGTTTAGATGCAGCTTTTGTCCTGTTTATAATATCGCAGGCTTCTTCGCTTATATCGTAATATTCCGAGTGCATGGTATGTTTTGTTATGTCCTCGGTCTTGACCGGCCTGAAAGTCCCAAGTCCCACATGCAAGGTCAGGTATGCAATGTTCACACCTTTAGCCTTAATTTCTTCCAAAAGTTCCTTTGTAAAGTGCAGCCCCGCAGTAGGTGCAGCTGCCGAGCCTTTTTTTCTTGAGTAGACAGTCTGGTACCTCTCCTTATCGCTGAGCTGCTTGTTTATGTAAGGTGGCAAAGGTATGATTCCTATTCTGTCGAGGACCTCATCAAACACACCCTCATACTCAAACCTTACAATGCGGTTACCTTCCTCAACTATATCAATTATTTCGGCTTTTAAATCATTGTTTCCGAAAACAAACCTTGTTCCTACTTTTGCACGCTTTCCCGGCTTTAAAATCACTTCCCAGGTATCTTTATCAATCTTTTTCAATAATACGAATTCAATTTTCCCCCCGGTATCCTCGCGGACACCCAGGAGCCTTGCAGGTATAACCCTTGTGTCATTTAAAACAAGGCAATCTCCTTTTTCAAGATAGTTTATAATATCCTTAAACTTCCTGTGTTCTATGCTGCCATCTGATCTGTTCAGCACCATGAGCCTCGACATGCTTCTTGGCTCAATGGGCTCCTGTGCTATTAATTCTTCCGGCAGAAAGTAATCAAAATCGCTGACTTTCATATTAACACCAGTTTTCTATCAAATATTTCTAACATATAACAATTTTGTCCACGCAAATTAAAATAATACATCATTTTTTTTGATTTTACAACTATTCTACCTTGGTTCCCGGAAAATAATGCATCAGTATTTCGTCATACTTAAAGCCTGCCAAAGCCATACCCTTTGCTCCTTCCTGGCTCATACCGACTGCATGTCCCCATCCCTTTCCTGTAAAAATGTATTTTGTCGGTATGACGGGAACGGTATAATTTTTCCCTCCTGGACCCATTATTTTTACGTTCTTCTGATCATAATTCAAAGTTTTAATTCCACCTGATGTCATAACTTTCATGCCGCCTAATGTTGCCTTCATTTGCTGAGAATTGGATACTGCTATCGACACGTCTGCGTCCGTCGTTATTCTATACCACTGGCTTCTTAACAGATTAAACTTACTCCTGCAGGCCTCTCTGACAAAAGTAACCTCGCCTTTTGTGCCCCGTATTACAAGTTCGGTTACCCGGCCTGCATCAGACAATTTGGTAATATTAATGCTTAAAATATCACCGACGTCATGATTCATGCCTTTAAGAATGTGCTTCAGCTCTTCAGCGGTGTATACGGATTCCCAATTATAGTATCTTGAATTTCCTGATTCATATTTGTCTTCAACGCTTTTTAAGTAAGGAATATCGCTGCCCCAAACATTTTTTACATCCTCGGTCCTGCCGCCGCTGGAACTAAAGTAGAATACCTGTGCAGGTTTTCCCTGGTATGTGACAATTTTCCCCTTAGTCTCATCAACAGCCCTGTTCGTACTTTGTGTCTCGCCTGAATAGCCCCTGTATACCTGGCAGTATGTTGTAGGGCAAAGGTCAAATCCATATTTGCTGTGCTTTCTTATGTTATTCACGGTATATGTCCTTGCAGCAACAGCCTGTGCCTTCAACGCCTCAATATGTGAACTTGCTTCTATTTCGTAAGGAACAACACCGTAAAGGTATTCTTCTAGAGAGAGCATATTAATTACGGTCATGTCACTTACCTGTATTCTTCTAACCTCCAGGTCGCCTCTGTACGGTACGCCGTCCAGCTTGAGAATGTTTGGATTATTTTCTTTCCTTGGCCTGATATGCAAAAGTCCCTTTTGGCTGTCAAAAATAAATGTAACGCTGTTGTCGCTTCCCAGCACAGCTATTCTGGTAGAAGACGGCTGAACAACGGTATAATTTCCGTCGCCAAGGGTAGTCTTAATGGTACTTTCAATATCTTTTACTGCCGTTTCCTGATCAGCGTAAAATCCTGTCCACACCTGCCATGAATCTGCATAAACAGGATATGCATCTATGCCTTTTCCCCTTAATGTTTTAACCTGAGAAACAAGAGACTTATAATCTGAAAATTCCTTACCGATTTTTATATGATAGGGGCCTATCTTTTCACCCTCGGGAATAACTTTATCATTAGGGTTATATTCAGCAATTCCGTTTTTATTTTTTACAAAATAAGAATCTTTTCTGACAATAAAGGTATTGGAAGATGTTTCCTCAATCAGCGGAGTGAACTCATCATTCATATAAATGCCGAACTGCAAGCCTTTTTCCGCGCATACACTGAAACTGCTTACCGCCTTTGTGTTACAATGCCCATCATTGGAATACAGGCCGATTCTTACATATTCGGGTATGTTTACGGCCGCCCCGACATTTATCCCTTCTGCGCCAATCCATGTCATAATTGCCGCCACAAAAAACGCTAATGCGCTTTTCCTGATAAATTTCTTCATTTTCACCCAACAGCTCCTCTTTTGTAATTTTTGAAAATGCTATATAATTTTTTTAAATATTCTTTTGCAGTTTGCCAGTATCAACAAATTTCAATATAATACGACTGTATTTTACCTGGCACATTTCATATTCGACAAAAAAGCAATATCTTCCTTCCAACGTCCTTAAATTTAATAATTTTGTAACAGCAGCCTAAAGTAATTGACAATCCGGCTTGTGAATGTTATTATAAAAAAAATAAATATTGATTATAGAGAGCGATAGAGGCGCGTTTTTCATAAGTAAGGCCACCGAGGAATTTGGGTTCCGGCGACGTGGCCTGAAAGGGGAAAACGCCGAAGGGTGTATTCTCCCAAAAGAATTCATCCTGGTTGTATAGTGAACAACTATGCAACTGTCATCATTATTAAATGATGGAGCGCTATCGGTTCGACAGGCAAGTGAAAACTGTAGTTATGTTTTTACGAAAAGAACTGCTGGTACTCCATACCAGCTTTTTTATTATTAAGCCGGTTTATTATAATTAATCGCTTTCTATAATAAAATTTATTTTGGTAATAAAAAATTTACATCTGCTTTCCCGGGTAAATTCTTTATTACACTCAACGTATGTATATTTGTAACGAAGTGGAGGTATTATCATGAAAAAAGTAAACGTTGCTATTGTTGGAGCAACAGGTATGGTAGGAAGGACATTCATTA
>JAMOAC010000212.1 GCA_023621975.1 Bacillota bacterium
AAGATTACATCGATAAATGAATTTACATTGACACCAGTAGCTTTATTACATAAATGAGGTGAAAAAATGATAAAGTAGAAATCATTTTACACCACTTGACAAGACACTATCTAAAACTGCATGAAAGCAAAAGTGCAAAAAGGCTTCAGAAGATTCTGAAGTCTTTTTTGTTAATAGAGCGGCTTTGACAAAGGAGCAGTATTTGTATAATAGCCAGTTTTTGTATAATGAGTAGCTTTTATATGATGGGCAGTTTTAATATAGCTGGTAGCTTTTATATAATGGACAGCTTTTATGTAAATTGCTTTTATGTAAATAATGGGCAGCTATTATGTAAGGGGCCTGCATTTGCAATGTTTTGTCAGGAAGCGCAGGCGGGTTTGCTGAAAGTGGAGAAATGTGACAAGGAACCATCCACTGTTACATCTAGTCCCCTGTAACATCTTGACCACAATGTTTGGGAACATTAAAATATAAACAAATGAAAATTTTAACTGTTTATCCAGATATTCTATATTTTTTCTGTTAAAATTATCTTGTAAAGGGGTATTTCAAATGGGCGATATCAAAGGGTTGTTATTTGCAAAAGGAGAAAGGGAAATATGCCTGCTGCCGAAGATGGCAAACCGTCACGGCTTGATAGCAGGTGCTACGGGTACGGGCAAGACAATATCTCTGAGAGTTCTGGCGGAATCCTTCAGTTCAATCGGGGTACCGGTCTTTCTTGCTGATGTTAAAGGTGATCTTTCAGGCATTTGCAAGGCCGGCGAAAGCAGCCCCCAAATAGAGGAACGTGCAAAGGTGGTTGGAATAGACCCCCTGGAATACAGGGGCTTTCCTGTTATGTTCTGGGATGTATTCGGGACACAGGGGCATCCTGTGCGTACAACGGTTTCGGAAATGGGTCCGCTGTTGCTGGCAAAGCTTTTGAATCTGAATGATACACAGCGCGGGATATTGAATATAGTTTTTAAAATTGCCGATGACATGGGTATGCTATTAATTGACCTGAAAGATTTAAGAGCAATGCTTAAATTTGTGGGTGACAATTCAAAAGATTTTGTAACTGAATACGGTACAATCTCAAAGCAGTCAATCGGCGCTATACAGCGCAGCCTGCTGTCCATTGAAGAACAGGGGGCAGAGAAGTTTTTCGGGGAACCGGCCCTGGATATACATGATTTGATGAAAACGGACCAAAACGGCATGGGTTATATCAATATATTGGCAGCAGACAAGTTGTTCCGGTTCCCGGAACTGTATTCAGCTTTCCTGCTGTGGCTGCTGGCGGAATTGTTTGAAGAATTGCCTGAAGTTGGTGACCTGGAAAAGCCTAAAATGATCCTGTTCTTTGATGAGGCACATTTGATTTTTGACAATGCACCGAAGGTGTTGCTCCAAAAAATTGAACAGGTTGTAAGATTGATACGTTCAAAGGGTGCAGGTGTATACTTTGTAACCCAGAATCCTGCCGACTTGCCGGCTGAGGTACTTGGACAGCTGGGGAACAGGGTTCAGCATGCCCTGAGGGCATTTACACCTCGTGATCAAAACGCCGTGAAAGCAGCGGCAGAGACTTTCAGGCCAAACCCAAATATAGATACCGTACAGACTATTACAGAATTAGGCGTGGGAGAAGCTTTAATTTCGTTTTTGGATGAGGAAGGACGCCCGTCCATGGTGGAAAGGGCTTATGTTGCACCGCCTCGGAGCTTTGTAGGTCCAATTTCCCAGGAGGAGCGTGAGGCGATTGTTCATAATTCAGAGTTATATGGTAAGTATGAAGAGATGTTTGACAGAGAATCGGCTTATGAAAAATTGAAAGAGAAGGAAAACCGGCAGAAATTTGAAGACAGCGGGCAAAAAGCACCCGGAGGATACGGAACGGAACCCGGAAGATACGCGACAGATACATATTTCCCAAAAAATCAGGGAAGCCATGAATATGGCAGTTCCAGGCAAAAAAGGCGTAATTCAGACACTCCGCTGGAGAAGTTGGCAAAGTCTGCAATGACAGCTGTCGGGAGAGAGGTAGGTAGGCAACTGGTCAGAGGCATATTGGGTTCGCTTCTGCGCAAATAGAATGCAAAGACGATTGATACATTAAATATTATATATCTTGATATATTAAATAACTTGATATAATAAAATATTTGAGATAACTTGCATAAAATATACTATAATATATAAAAATATATCCAAATATTCGCAGGCATGAACTTGCACCATTTATACGCATACATACAGACGTAAACAAAAAAATAAAAAGAAAAGGTGATACTGGTATGGCTGAAAGGTTTGTTGAAATTAAACCGGAGCAAATATCCGACAATACCTTCAAGCTTATTGGTTCGGACTGGATGCTGATAACAGCAGGGACACTGGACTCTTATAACACAATGACTGCCAGCTGGGGCGGATTCGGCGTATTATGGAACAAAAATATTTGCTTTTGTGTGGTAAGGCCTAACCGCTATACTTACGGATTTATGGAGAAGGCCGACACATTTACCCTGTCGTTTTTTGACAATAGTTACAGGAATGCATTGGTATTCTGCGGTTCTCACTCCGGAAGGGATGTGGACAAAGCTGCGAAGACCGGATTAACACCTGTTGAAGCAGGCAACGGTTCGGTATATTTCAATGAAGCCCGGTTGGTAATTGAATGCAGGAAGCTTTACTTCCAGGATATAAACCCGGCCAACTTCATAGACCCGGACATAGACAAAAATTATCCTCAAAAGGACTATCACAGAATGTATGTAGGCGAGATTGTAAGGTGCCTGCAGAAAAAGTAGAAAAAGAACAGGGTGCATTTACGCACCCTGTTTAATATTGTCAATCAACCATTTGCTACCGACTGTTACTTACCATCGTTTATTTTCAGCCTTTTTCTTGCTAACCTTTACTTTGCACTAACCTTTACTTTGCGCGCATTATTTACTTTTTGCACGCATTTATTTTACGCACATTTACTTTACGTATTTTTTGCACGCATTTTTACGTACTTTTACTTTAGCTTAACTATTGCTTTTATTTACTGAACAAATTAATGTATCCCTGAATAAGCACCACTATAATAATGACAGGTAATACCCAGGTTAAATATCCTCTAAGTGCACGGGGCATTTTTACGCCTTTGCCTGTATTGGCTTCCTCCAGAAAATTGTCGAATCCCCATCCGTAGCGGGAAACGCAGAAAAGGAGGTATATAAGTGAGCCCAGAGGAAGGAGATTATAGCTGAGTATAAAATCTTCCAGGTCCAATATGCCGGTGTTTTCTCCCAAAGGCTTAATCCAGCTGAGAACGTTGAAGCCTAAAATACACGGCAAGGAAAGCACGATAATCAGAATTGTATTAATTAAAGCCGCTTTCTTTCTGCTCCAGCCCCAAAGGTCTATTGCAAAGGAGATAATGTTCTCAAACACGGCAATAACCGTAGAATATGCCGCAAAAGTCATAAAGATGAAAAACAGTGAACCCCATATTCTTCCGCCTGCCATTGAATTAAAAATGTGAGGCAATGTTACAAATATAAGACCTGGACCTTCACCCGGGTCAACATTAAATGCAAAGCATGCAGGGAAAATGATGAATCCTGCGATAATTGAAATTGCGGTGTCCAGTACGGCAATGTCAATAGATTCACCCAGAAGGCTGCGTTCCTTTCCAATGTAGCTTCCAAATATGGCCATAGAACCAATTCCTAAGCTCAAGGTAAAAAACGCCTGGCTCATAGCTGCATATATGGTTTCCCAGATTCCGACTTCCTTCATCCGGTTAAAATCCGGCAAAAGATAGAATTTTACACCTTCGCCTGCGTTTGGAAGCGTCAGGGATTTAACTGCAAGTACCACAATGATGGCCAGCAGCAATACCATCATAACCTTGGTGACTTTTTCAACGCCTTCCTGCAAACCAAAGGAACAAATTCCAAAACAGATTACTGTTGTTAAAGCCATCCATATAGTCATTTCTACCGGATTTGCTAAAAGGTTCGAAAATACCTGGCCAATTTGCTGGGTATCAAGTCCCTCAAACTGGCCTGTCAACATCTTATAGAAGTAGGCCAGCATCCAGCCTGCGACGGTGGTATAAAACATCATGAGTATGTAGTTTCCTGCTACTCCGGCATAGCCCATCCAGTGCCATTTTTGTCCTTTTTTCTCCAGAACGTTAAATGAAGTGGCAATACTTTTTTGACTGGCACGTCCAACTGCAAGCTCCGCTGTCATGATAGGCAAACCAAGCAAAAAGATAAATACCAGGTAGATTAGAACAAATATTCCCCCGCCGTATTTGCCTGTGATGTATGGAAAGCGCCAAACATCACCTAATCCGATTGAGCATCCGGCGGAAATCAGGATAAAACCCAGGCGTGAAGCAAACCTTTCTCTTTTTTCCACTGTTTACACCCTCCTCACAAATGTGTGTAAAATTGAAAGAAATGTGATGTAGCTAAGCTTTGCCGTTTGGTATGTACTGCATGTCTTTAATATGTTCAAAATTATATTATAATTTTTCCGAAGAATCAATAAAGCAGAGAAACAAAATAAATGAAGGATGTGCTGAAAAATATTTCCAATAAAATTTTAAAAATATATTTCATAAAAATAAAAGTGCATAAAAAAATACAATATTTCATAACAGATTAATATAATTTGCCCCCGAAAAAATTTAATATGTAATTGGGGTATTTATACCTGGTATTTTTTAATGTACTAGTACCTAATATTTTTTAATACAGTTTACATAACTAATTTACGAGGGGGATAATTTATGAATTCTAAACAACTGGTTCTTGACGCACTACACAACAAAGAAGTAGAACGTATACCGTGGGTGCCTTTCGTTGGGTGCCATGCAGCAAGCCTTATTGGAGTAACTGCAGAGGAATATTTTAAGAGCAGTGATAAAATAGTTGAGGGCGTTACAAAGGCTTATGAATTATATAGACCTGACGGCCT
>JAMOAC010000265.1 GCA_023621975.1 Bacillota bacterium
CATATTTACAACAATACTAATCTTTTGCTTTAAGTGATCATAAGCTATTACCTTGTCGAACAGCATAAGGTCAAAATCGTTAAATTCGCTGCTTCTAAGATTTAAAACAGGTTCTGCATATCCAATCATGCTGTATGCAAAGTATCCGACCAGTCCGCCTGTAAACGGCGGCATGCCTGAAACTTTAGGAGATTTGTATTTCGAGAGATACATCCTTAAAACCTCAAAAGGTTTTGCAGAGTGTACTATTTCTTTCCTGCCGTCCTCTTCAATGGTTATTTTGCCGTTTTTACATACAACATGGGCAATCGGGTCAAAACCGAGGAATGAATACCTGCCCCATTTTTCACCACCCTCAACGCTTTCGAAAAGGTAGTACTTGTTGCTTATGCGTGAAATCTTTCGAAGTAGTGCAATAGGAGTTATAACATCTGCATAGATTTCCCTGCAAATAGGAATAATGTCATACTCTTTTGCCAATTTCTCAATTTCATGATAGTCAGGAGTTATCACATTAATCACCCCGTTTCCTGAATACAAATTAAATAACAGCTCTATATGGGCTTTTCCCTGACAAAATGCTCAACGAGCAATTAAATCACATGAATAAAAAAAGCTTTTGTCCCGGAAAAAGGGACAAAAGCTTATAAGCTTCTGCGGTGCCACCCAAATTGGCGTATTTCTACGCCCACTCATTTTGTGCATACTATCATATGCATCCTCCTTATAACGGGCCGGCCCCCCGTAAGCTCCTACTCTCATTTGATTTCGGGCTTCCCTCGCAAGTCCATTCGGAATAACCTTGCAACCGCATTCCCACCAACAGCGGCTCTCTGAATGCAAGTAGCTATTCTTACTACTCTTGCTCATCGGTTTACACTATTTATTCACTTTTAGATATTTTTCAATATTAACTTTTAATTAACTTTTAACTTTTCTTATTTAACTCCCTGATTTTATTAATTAACAGAACAGCTGTTCTGAAGCATTGCGAGCCAAATTAATAATTCATTTCGGACTGATGTATTTAATTTTGCTAAATTATAGCATAATCCATTTTACATGTCAAACAAATTTTATTTTTTAACCCCAAAATTTTCATCATTTTTTACTGTATATTCATTAATTCATTTTGTCTGTATAATTTTATTAATTCATTTTATACGACAATTTAAGGAGAAATCAATCTTTAAATGAATCCGTTATTCCCGGTGGATATACAGTGTCCAAACAATCCAGGGAGAGCGCAGAGTATATAAAAAGGGTATTGCGCCTTAGAACTACTAAGGGCAATACCCTGCTTCACAATACCGTCTTCTTTTACTTTTGTCCAACAGAAGTTGTATCGCCTGCTTTGTTCAATACAGCGGCCTGGGCTGCTGCAAGCCTTGCAATAGGTACTCTGTAAGGCGAGCAGGAAACGTAGTTCAGACCTACCCTGTGGCAGAATTCTACAGAAGACGGGTCTCCTCCGTGTTCTCCGCAAATGCCTAATTTAATATTCGGCCTTGTCTTTCTGCCCTTTTCAACAGCAATCCTTATGAATTCTCCTACGCCGGTCTGATCAAGCTTGGTGAAAGGATCAAATTCATAAATCTTCTTATTATAGTACTCTTCAAGGAATTTAGCTGCATCATCACGGCTGAATCCAAATGTCATCTGCGTCAGGTCATTGGTTCCAAAAGAGAAGAATTCAGCTTCAGCAGCAATCTGGTCAGCCGTAATACATGCTCTCGGAATTTCCATCATGGTTCCGACCATGTACTCAAGCTTGACGCCGGCCTTTTCGATTATTTCATTGGCAGTCTTAACTACTACGTCCTTGACGTATTTGAACTCTTTTACTTCGCCAACCAAAGGTATCATTATCTCCGGAACGACGTTCATGCCTTTTTTGTTAACATTTATGGCAGCTTCAATTATTGCCCTTGTCTGCATTTCAGCTATTTCAGGATAAGTAACGGCAAGGCGGCATCCCCTGTGCCCCATCATGGGATTGAATTCGTGCAATTCAACAGCCCTTGCTTTCAATTCTTCAAAAGTAACTCCCATCTGCTTTGCAATTTCTTCAATTTCATCATCTTCATGAGGCAGGAACTCGTGGAGAGGCGGATCCAGAAGCCTTATGGTAACCGGATACCCCTGCATGGCCTCAAATAATTTTTCGAAATCTCCCCTCTGCATCGGAAGCAGTTTATCAAGCGCTCTGCGTCTCTGTTCTTCGGTCTTGGACAAAATCATTTCTCTCATTGCGCTAATCCTGTCAGCCTCAAAGAACATGTGCTCCGTACGGCAGAGTCCGATACCTTCGGCACCAAACTTACGTGCCTGGCTGGCATCTGCAGGTGTGTCGGCATTTGTTCTTACTTTAAGCGTTCTTATTTCATCGGCCCAACCCATCAATGTTTCAAAGTAACCAGTCAGTTCAGGCGCGACGGTCGGAAGCTTTTCTCCATAGACATTACCTGTTGAACCGTCAAGGGAAATCCAGTCGCCTTCAACATATTTCTTACCTGTTTTGTCTATAAAGTATTTCTCTTCTTCGTTTATTCTTATTTCACTGCAACCTGCAACACAGCATTTACCCATTCCACGGGCAACAACTGCAGCATGAGAAGTCATTCCGCCACGGCCTGTGAGAATACCCTGGGATACATTCATACCTTCAATGTCTTCCGGTGAAGTCTCAAGCCTGACCAGTATAATTTCCTTCTCACCATTCTTATACGCTTCTGCTGCATCTTCAGCTGAGAAATAAATTTTACCTGTAGCAGCTCCCGGTGAAGCAGGCAATCCCTTCGCAATAGGCTTGGCGGCTTTCAAAGCATTAGGCTCAAAGTTGGGATGCAGTAATGTATCCAGTTGCTTGGGATCTACCTTCAAAATAGCCTCTTCTTTTGTTATCATACCTTCGTTCACAAGGTCAACGGCTATCTTGAGAGCAGCCGCAGCAGTTCTCTTTCCGTTTCTCGTCTGGAGCATGAAGAGTTTTCCTCTTTCAATTGTAAACTCCATGTCCTGCATATCCCTGTAATGCTTTTCAAGTTTCTCGGCAATATCCTTAAACTGTTCGTAAATCTCAGGCATTACTTCTTTTAACTGGTCTATGCTCTGAGGAGTCCTTATTCCTGCTACCACGTCTTCTCCCTGGGCATTCATGAGGAATTCACCATACAATTTCTTTTCTCCGGTAGCAGGATTTCTTGTAAATGCAACACCTGTACCTGAATCATTACCCATGTTGCCATATACCATTTCCTGGACGTTTACAGCTGTTCCCCAGTCGCCAGGTATATCATTGAGCCTTCTGTATACAATGGCCCTGGGGTTGTTCCATGAACGGAATACGGCCTTTACAGCTTCCATTAACTGCTCTTTCGGATCCTGTGGGAAATCAACGCCCTTTTCCTTTTTGTAAAGTTCCTTGTACTGTTTTACTATTTCTTTGAGATCCTCTGCAGTAAGATCCGTATCAGCTTTTGCGCCGCTCTTTTCTTTAACCGAATCGAAGATCTTGTCAAACTTGGCTTTTTCAACTCCCATAACAACGTCGCTGAACATCTGGATAAACCTTCTGTAGCTGTCATATGCAAACCTCTCGTTGTCTGTCAGCTTTGCAAGTCCTACTACAACTTCATCATTCAAGCCAAGATTAAGTATTGTATCCATCATTCCGGGCATTGATACCCTTGCTCCCGAACGTACTGAGACAAGTAACGGATTGGACGGATCTCCGAATTTTTTACCGACAATTTCTTCAGTTCTTTTCAATGCTTCATAAATCTGATCTTCGATTTCCTTTGCAATAACCATCCCATCGTTGTAATACCTGGTACAAGCTTCAGTAGTTACTGTAAATCCCCTTGGAACAGGAAGCCCCAGACCTGTCATTTCTGCAAGATTGGCACCCTTCCCGCCAAGAAGGTTTCTCATCGAAGCATTACCTTCACTAAAAAGATAAACATATTTTGTCATGCATTATACCTCCTAGTGTTCTAATTTTTACATTTTGTGGTTCTAGATCTATATTATGGATTAACCATCGGTAGAAAAAACTTATAATTAACCACAAATTAACCGGATATATTATAACAATAAAATGAATAATTTTCATCTATTTTTTAAAGTTTCTTATAATAGTAATAATAAACAATATAATACTTACCCAAGTTTATAAAATTTATTCCCTTTGCCTGTAAACTTAAAAACCAAATGAAAAATGCATAATAATACAAATACCGGGTGACTATTACCCGGCACTTGTTTTTTATACATGAATTTTCATTCAGCTTTTCACATTATCCTAAAAATCAAATTTATCTTTAAAATACTCATCAAGTTCATTTATAGGAATCCTTACCTGCTGCATGGAATCCCTGTCCCTGATTGTTACGCAGTTGTCTTCAAGTGAGTCAAAATCAAAGGTAACACAATAAGGAGTCCCAATCTCATCCTGGCGTCTGTATCTTTTGCCAATGCTTCCGGTCTCGTCGTATTCGCAAACATATTTTTTGATAAGAGACTCATATATCTTATATGCGTGTTCTCCCAATTTCTTGGAAAGAGGCAGTACCGCAATCTTGACAGGCGCAATTGCAGGATGGAACCTCAGTACGGTTCTTACATCCCCTTCCCCTACTTCTTCTTCATCATATGCATCGCACAGGAATACGAGAGTTACCCTGTCCGCTCCCAGTGAAGGTTCTACGCAGTAAGGTATGTATTTTTTATTGGTAACAGGATCAAAATATGTCAAATCTTCTTTTGAATGCTCCATATGCTGTCTTAAATCAAAGTCCGTCCTGTCGGCAATACCCCATAGCTCTCCCCAGCCAAACGGGAATTTATATTCTATGTCGGTAGTTGCATTACTGTAAAAAGCCAGCTCTTCCTTGCTGTGGTCTCTAAATCTAAGATTTTCCTTACTTATTCCAAGGCTGACCAACCAGTTG
>JAMOAC010000139.1 GCA_023621975.1 Bacillota bacterium
AAATAAATAATACAAAAGAAAACGGGTGAAGGTACAATGAATACGGCATACATTGAAACCGGAAAATTCAGCTTTCAAGACGGCTGCAGTGTATTTATCGAAGGTCAGGACATAAAATCACTGAGTCTTCTCTATCAGGGGAAAATGGATATCCTGATATCTCCTTTTGAAAACGCTTCCGAAGTTGATGAAAAAAGTATATTGGAAAACAGCTACAGGATTTTTGATATTGAACATCAGTCTTTCGTCGGAATATGCGATTTATTGCTGGAAAAAGAATGTTTATTTACATATAGGTCCGTCGGAGACACTGTTCTATATGATTTCGGAATACAAAACATCCGCCAGTTGAGAACTTTAATTGATTCGCATAAAGAATTCAGAAACAGCATCATCAACTCGGTACTGAATTTTATCGGTTTGTCTTGTAAAGCGCTGGATGGCCTGAAAAATATCAGCACAAAACTAAAAGTTCTGGCGGATAATTTTTCAGTTTATTACTGGCTGATATGGGAAAAACTCAACAATCCCATTCTTCCGTTATCATCTCTTATGGAAGAAAGCCGGGAACTGTATGTCAAATTAAAAGAAAACGGCTTCTCATTCCCTTCCGATCTTAACCCCGGTATGCTTGAAAAAATCTTACCGAACGGCATTAATACCATAAACGGTTCAGGCAATGACAATTATACGGATACATTCAACGATATTACATCGAGAATTGAATACTACAGAGGCATATCCAACCTTCAGCGTGATATATCCTTAAACTTTTTCGGATCGGATCCCCAAATAGCATACTATGGATGCACGGATGCATCGGAATGCCTTGTGGGAGTTATAGACCAGCTGAAAAACACCATAGGGGAAATTCACACGTATTTATATGAAAAGCTGTTTTCCGAGACCGGCGAGTGCATTCTTTCGGAATATCACAATCTTGCTGTTCAGTCGGGCGGTTGCGGCAGCCTGGCTGAAGAAGTAGCCGGTGCCATGCGTTACATGACAACTACAATAAATGAAATACTGACCGTTCTGGAAAAGCAATACGGCGTTAAGCCGAAGGTTGATGTTGCACGATTTAATGATACATCCGCCAAAACAAAAGCCAATGAATTGGAAATTGGAAATTCATTCGGTACAATACCCGAAGAGTTAAAGGGGAGCCTGAAAAAAATACTGGCCTTTTCAGGTATACAGCAGGAAAAGGCCAACGAGTTCATGGCCGCCATTGATAATTTCAGAGCGTTATCGGAAGGGTCGCTATCAGAAGGCATTATCTCCGGTGCGGAATTTAAAAATGCCAGAAACGTTGTTATTCCGCTGTTTTTTGAAATATACAAGGCCATATTCAAGAGGGTGCAGACTGAAAAAATTAAATCACGGCTCTTTAGTATGTTTCTCAATTTTGGATATATGGACGAAAGGCTGTTAACCTGCGAGCAGGTAAATACCCTGTACGCACTTGCTGACAAACAGCCTTATCAAGGCCAAACTCCGGTTTTTTACATGGAGGATTGGCTGGAAAAGATATATTCCATGGAAAAAGACCCTTCCTGTGATGAGTTTGGCTTTGATTATTTCGACACTTTCAGAAATTTAAAAAAGCAAAAAAGGGTCAGTGACGACGATAGATTGGAATATATCAACAATATTGACGGCAGACTGGACTTTGAAATTGATAACATGTTCAGGATTAATCATAAACTGTGCTGCGGGCATATCAGTTCATATTTCCCCGTACTTAACAAATCCATGATAATAAGGGATCTGAGTAAGGCGATCGTAACGCCTGAGGCCGTTAACCAGTGCATAGAAAGAATTTTAGAAATTGATTTTTCAGCTTTTCACAGGGAATTGACTTACATTAATCCGAAAAAAGGGATTGAAAAGGAGATAATAATAAAAGCCATTCTTCCGGATGTAATTCTTATACCTGTTTACGGAACACGTGCGATGATGTGGCAGGAAATGTCAGGCAGGATGAGAAATTCTCCGGGACGCTTTATTCTGCCGGTATTTACAAGTGAAAATCTATTTGACCTGATAGTTAAGCTGGTTGGGAATTTTCGCTGGGAGTTGTGCAAAACAATGATGGGAGTATACTGGAATGACATAACATTAAAATCGTTAACTTCGGAGTATTCCGATTATATCCAGTTCTATAAAAAAGACAGGAGTTTATCTGACGCTGCAAAAAGTAAAATAAAAGCCCAAATACAAAGATATAACGGAAGGCTGCGCGAAATCTTCACCAGCGACTACGAAATATGGATTAACTATGAATCAAAAGGAATCGCCCGGCTTAACAAAACCGTGAGAAATATTCTGTTTCAGCATTGTCCGTTTTCAAAGCCTATCAGGGACCGGCTTGAAAAATTTCCGGCCTTTGCTGATGCCATATCCCGCTTCAAAATAACAAGGGCAAAGAGAGCAAGGGAACTGGAAGCTCACTTCAAAAATATGGAACGGTCAGGCATTACACCCGATGAGGAACAGATAGAAACCCTCAGGTTTTACAAAGAGCTGTAGGTTTTAATTACATGTTAATCTGCAGGGCCTGGTTTATTCTGCAGGGAAAGGACTTCAGGCTTTAGGCCTTTTATAAAAAATAGCTGTGGTCCAAAGACTACAGCTATTTTATATTCAAAAGCTCCGCCGCATTTTTCCACAGGATCAGTTCCTGCTCTTCCTGCGTCAGTTCAAGAGATTTAAACCTCCTCAGTTCATCTTCGTAAAGCCACATAGGATAGTCCGTTCCAAACAATATTTTATTAACTCCGTGCCTTCTTATTATATCTACGGCTTTTGACCTATCGAGAATCCACAGTGAGCTGGATGTATCAAAGTATACATCTCTCCCCACCAGGTACTGTAAAGATTCATCCCACATGCTGTATCCGCCGAAATGTGCAGCTATTACCGTAAGATTCGGAAACCTGTCAAGCACTTTTGCCAGCCTCCTGGGACTTGACGAGTCAGTTCTCTTGTCCCCCATATGCATCAGTATCGGAAGCCTTCCCTCTGCAGCCTCGTAAATGGGCATCATTTTCTCATCATCTATGTTAAAGTGCTGGAAATCCGGATGAAGTTTTATTCCCTTCAGGCCTGACGAAAGCAGTTTCTCCAATTCCTTTTGAACATTGTCAAGGCCGGGATGGAGCGTGCCAAAGCCTATAATACGCTCATCCGATAATTGCAGCTGAGAAATAAATTCATTTATCGCCCCCACCTGTTCAACGGTTGTAGCCGTGGAATGTACTACATATCTGTAAATGTTTGCTTTCTGCCCCTTTTCCATCAAATCTTCAATTGTCCCTTTCCCACGCATAGGTATTCCATAGAAACTACTAATTGCTTCGGTTGCTTTTCGGGCAATTTTTTCCGGGAATACATGCGCATGTATATCTATTATTTTATAGTCCACCATTTTCGCTAATCACTGTCCTTATAATCATTTTGTCCATCACTGCCTTCCTTTTCATTCATGCTCTTGCTGTCTTCATTATCAATATATTCATTATCAAATTGGCGGTTATTGTCCTCATTTCTGTTTCTTTCCACACCTTCGTTTTGCAGACCGTTTTCTTTTTCACCGTATTGACCGCTGTCATGCCCATCCTCATACCACCGGCCATTGTCCCTATTCCCGTAATGCCAGTGGTAATCCTTATAGCTGTATTCCTCCCTGCTTTCCCTGCCGTACTCCAAATCCATATATAATAGTGCGGTAAGGCGGTTTTGCATTATGTTGACTATTGTGGTTGCAAATGAAAAAACAAATGCAAATACCAACTCATTGCTTGTTATCATACCGACAATCATCAAAAATGACAAAGGAATGGCAAGAACCACATTAAATATTAAAATTATGAAAAAAATCGCCTTTTTATAGCCATAAGTAATTCTTCTGCTTGCTCCGTAGGATTCAGCCACGCTTTTACCCTTATCAACCACATAACACACGTTAAGTATGAACATAAGGAATATTATCAATAACGGTATCCCCAGGATAGAAACGGCTACTGCAATAGCCTCAACTGACAGGTAAATGCCAAAAGTTGCAATTACGGTAACGATATAACTGATAGAAGCAGCCAGTATCTTAAACGCATTTTTCCCGGTTATCCTTAAGCACTCCCGTGTTTCACACGCCTCTCCCTTCAAGTCCTTTATATAAGCTGCGAGATATACCGCTGAAGCCAGGTTAATAACAGTCACCCTTACCAGATTGAGAAAGATGTCCAAATTAACACTTTCGGGCACAAATATGCCAAGAAAGTTTATAACCAGTATTACCAAAAAAATTGACCGGCTTAGGGTCTCATTTTTCAAATCATAAAACTTTAAGGCCTTTGCCATATAAAAACTTAAATTCCTGAGTTTACCCGGCCCTGCACTACCTGTCATTAAACCGCCTCCAAATTAATTGAACAATATTAAGGATAATATAAATTATTTTATCTGATAGAATATATGTTTTCAAGTGAGCTGCCAAATCTTAAATGCCAAAAATGTCTGCAACTAAATTATGAATATTAATGTAAAATATGAAAATAATATTGATTACAAATTGCCAACGTGATATAATTTCATTCATAAATTCAATTACTTATGAAGGATTTTATTAAATTTAAATGTTTTTACAAAAGGAAAGCAGTGTATTATCATGTATTATCATGAAAAAGGGTTCCAGAACAAGCCTCGGGGATGTCCGGATTACAGGCGTAAAGAAAAAGAACAGTAAAAAATAACGGTTTCAATTTCAGCAGATATGGAATTTTAAGCATCATATGGCAAGCATCAGGGAGAGGTCAAACTCTCCCTTTAATTAATTCGTTATAGTCTCAAGTAGTGGTGTAAATTTCGTGGAGGCTAATTGACAAAAGTAACCACGATATGATTTCTACTTTATTAGGGAAACAAAACAAAACAAATAAAGTAGAGG
>JAMOAC010000354.1 GCA_023621975.1 Bacillota bacterium
TTGTAATATAAGTGGTTCTGATGATTGTAGACCTATTGAAATAAGAGGTATCAATTATGCGGACGATACATTTCAATTGCTATAAAATAAGCGCCAGATTGCCATTACAAAAAATTGCTGCCTATCTTGAAATGAGCTTTCCAATAAGCTGGAAGGATTATATTGTTATCAGGGGAAAGCATCTTGACATGATATTGAAGTACAGAACAACTTCCAAACAGGTCTACCTTTTTGAATTCGGATGTGCAACCTTTGTAAACTTTGAAAGTGATGAAATAAGGGCTTTCCTTGAATACTTGGAATCTTTGACAGGCATTTTAGACAGCGAGTACTTTGCCAAGTACTATGAAACTCACTCAATAAAGGTATATGATAATGGCGAATGCAGGCTATGGAAAGGCAATGCCGAATTCGTAGAGTATAATACTTACATCATTCCGATAGTGTGCACCGTTTTGTCCAGATCAGTCGCTCTCAGCAAAATCGAGGCTGACGCCGATCAGCTTCTTGATGAATCTGAAGGCATTATAACTTTGCTGCAGAAGGGAAAACTGCGTGCAAGTACCAAAAAGCTTTCTTCAATAACTGCGAAAATGCTGCGTTTTGAGTATGACAGCGTAAAAAATATAAAAGTGCTTGAAAGGTCCAATTTAATCAGCCGGTCGATTGAAGCAAGGTCAATTTATGACATTTTGGCAGGCTATTTTGAACTAAGCGAGCGTTTTGAAAAAATAAGAAACAAATGCGATGAACTCCGAAGAATCGTTAAGTCCTACTCTTCACTGAGCTACAAAAATGCTGAAAACAAGCTGTTGCTTTTTGAAACATTCCTCCTGTTCCTTTTTCCCCTTTTCAGAGAAATCAGGCATTTACTGGACTTCCTTTCCTCCATTTTCACATTTTGATTTGTTTATCAATAAAAATGTAAATAACGTTCCCTCTCTTCGCACAATACCTTCTGGTAAAAATCACGTTTTGACAAAGGAAATTGTTTACGGTTTGTTAATATTTGTTACGGAATTTTAATATATCCTGCAAGAAAATTGTGGTATAATATAATTGCCACAGCCAATAATACTATTTTTCATTTTTGTTCCTCCTTTTAACATAGATTTTATGAGTTGTTTGAGTTGAGTTGATTTTATAAAGCACTTGTTTAAACCGGAATCATTCATAATTAATAATTAAAGTGCTTTATTTTTTTGCTTTTTATGCTAAATTTACCAGCTCAATATTTTTTATATCCCTTGATATGCAGGTGATTTTTGAGTATAATGATTTAGAAACTTTAATATTATGCTAGTTTTTGGCCGTGCTAGGCGGGGAGGTAGCGGTGCCCTGTACCTGCAATCCGCTATAGCGGGGCTGAATTCCTGTTATAGGCTATTTCTTGTAGGGTCTGCCCGTCATAAGTGGCAATGAAAACCGGGTCTTACGCAACGGAAATCTGTGAACCCCGTCAGGTTCGGAAGAAAGCAGCGGTAAGCAGACACTTTCGTGTGCCGTAAGGTTGCCTGGTTAGAGTTAACTGTGGCGGTTACGCCTGTAAGGACATGTCGAAGACAGGTGCACGGCCAATTAAAATATAAATTGCATATGAGGGAAATTACGGTCCAGGTGGACCTTTTTTTATATGTTTCATTTTGTTATACTTACATTGGATATACTTATTATATGCTTCATTTTGTTATATTTACATTGGATATACTTGCATTGGGTACGTTTTATTGTGCAAGAAATACGTTTCATGCGCAGGCTTAACCGCCGGCAGGTTCAATATAGATACGTGGTTTTTATAGAGGGGATTTTATGTCATACAAAGCACTGTACAGAGAGTGGAGACCTCTGGTTTTTGAAGATGTAGTTGAACAGGAACATGTGGTTAAAACTTTAAAGCACAGCGTCAGCACAGGACGTATTGCCCATGCATATCTTTTCTGCGGTACAAGGGGTACCGGCAAGACCACCATGGCACACATTCTCTCAAGGGCCATAAACTGCCTTAATCCCCACGATGGCAACCCCTGTAACGAATGTGAGATATGCAAAGGCATACTGTCAGGAAGTATACTTGACGTTCTTGAAATAGATGCGGCATCCAACAACAGCGTTGACAACATAAGGGATATAAGGGATGAAGTGGCCTATACCCCTACACAGGCAAAGTACAAGGTATACATCATAGACGAAGTTCACATGCTCTCTACCGGAGCATTTAATGCTCTTCTCAAGACGCTGGAAGAGCCGCCTGCCCATGTAGTTTTCATACTGGCAACGACAGAACCCCAAAAGATTCCCGCTACCATTATGTCCAGGTGTCAAAGGTTTGATTTCAGGCGTATTTCAGTTAAAAGCATAATGAAGAGGCTGGAAACAATCGCATCGGCAAACAACGTGTTCATTGAGCAGGAAGCTCTCAAATTGATTGCAAAATTGTCCGACGGCGCGCTCAGGGATGCCATCAGCCTTCTCGACCAGTGCATGGCTCTTGGAAACGAAAAAATAACCCACGAGGATGTCCTCTCCATTGTAGGCATTGTAAACGATACGTTTATGGCTGAAATTGTAGATGCCGTAAAGCATAAGGACGTTGAAAAGATACTCGGGCTTATTGATAAACTTATAATGGACGGAAAAGACATTGTGCAGTTTGTTTCTGATCTTGTAGTTTATTATAGAAACCTTTTACTGTGTAAAATAGTTAAGCATCCGGAGGACGTGATAGATACCTATGAAAGTTCACTGGAGTTAATGAAGTCCCAGTCTGCGGACCTTCTCAGTGATGAAATCATATATACAATAAAAGAACTTTCAGCCCTTGCCCAGAATATGAAACGGGCATCAAACCCCAGAATCCTTCTGGAGGTTTCACTTATAAAATTATGTGACAGTGGCCCTTCAATACCTGAAGATGATATAAAGGCAAGGCTGGCCGTTTTGGAAAAAAGGCTGAACTCAAAAAACAGCTGCAAGGCTTTCGCCAGCGATATGGTTGAAACTTGTGATATGACTGAAACTAATTCCGGTGATGCTCCTCCTGCCTCGGAAAAAACCGAAAAACCAGATATCCTGAATGCAGACAAAAGCGTAAACACCAACAAGCCTTCAGCTTCTTCCGAAAATAAGCAACAGGGTGATAAACATCCTTCATGCAAGTATCTCAATAGCTGGAGCAAGGTGCTGGAAGAACTGAAAAGCTGCGGCAGAATGATTCTGTATACCAATCTGCTGGACACAAAGGCAGTGGAACTGGACGACAAAAGAATCGGCATAATTTTTGGAGACGGAAAAGGTTTTAGCAGAATGCTGTGTTCAAAAGCGGAAAATATGGAAATTATAGAAAAAGCAGCCGCAAAGGTACTTGGCCACGAAGTCAGGATAAAGTGCCTTGATGACATCCCATTTGCAGAAAATGATGATTCAAAAAAAGAACCCCAAAAAGACGAACTGGTGGAAAAGGCCAGGGATATTGCACAAATGCTGAATGCTCCCTTCAACATAATTGATGAATAAAGGTTGTTTTTCTTGTATAATAAATGCATATTACTATATAATAATGGTGCTGTTAATGGCACAAATAAAATAGCATATAAATTTAAATGTCAAAAATATTGAAAATCGGAGGTATTAGCATGGCAAAAGGTGGATTTCCCAGAGGATTCGGCGGAGGAAATTTGAACAATCTTATGAAACAGGCGCAAAAAATGCAACAGGAAATGGTAAGGATACAGGAAGAGCTTAAGGAAAAGACAGTGGAAGCTTCTGCGGGCGGAGGCGCTGTAACTGCAGTAGTTTCGGGCAGCAAGGAATTAAAGGAGATTAAACTGAATCCGGAAGTTGTTGACCCTGATGATGTTGAAATGCTTCAGGATTTAATTTTGGCAGCAGTTAATGAAGCTCTGAGAAAAGCTGACGACATGGTTAATGAGGAAATGGGCAAAATAACCGGCGGTTTGGGCGGAATGCCTGGTTTGTTCTAAAAAAACGACTTATTTGCACTTAACACTTTTAACAGGTTAAACTGGTACTTTAACTTGTTGAGCAGGAATTTCACCAGGGAGATAATATTGAGAAATATATGGAATATATTTATTTTAATAAATTAGTTAGTAGAATATACTTAGTAGAATATACATAGAACTATTGATAACTTATGAATACATGAATCACAGAAGGAATGGTTGATAATGAGCTTTTATGCTGCTCCTGTTGCCAAACTCATTGAGGAATTTGAAAAGCTTCCCGGCATAGGCCATAAGACAGCTCAAAGGTTGGCTTTTCACGTGCTCAACCTGCCTCCTGAAAAAGCTGAAAGCCTTGCCGCGGCGATAGTAAATGCAAAAAGCAAAATAAAATATTGTTCCATATGCAGCAACTTAACCGATGTAGATCCGTGTAACATCTGCAGCAATGCTTCAAGGGAGCGCTCTTCCATATGCGTAGTGGAAGAACCCAAGGATGTAGTAGCCATGGAGCGGACAAGAGAATATAAAGGGCTTTACCATGTACTTCACGGCGCTATATCCCCAATGGAAGGTATAGGTCCTGAGGACATAAAAATAAAGGAGCTCCTCGAAAGAGTCAAAGACGGGAATGTTAAAGAAGTAATCATTGCAACAAACCCAAATATTGAAGGCGAAGCTACGGCAATGTATATTGCAAAGCTGTTAAAGCCTCTGGGTATAAAAACAACAAGAATCGCCCATGGTATACCCGTAGGCGGAGACCTGGAATATGCAGATGAAGTTACACTGGCAAAAGCACTGGAAGGCAGGCGTGAGATATAAAAGCCTGCTTTTTTTTGTCTACATCAAATAAACTCCTATCATTTTGCAAATGTATGAAACGGAGTAAATAAAGTTGTATCAGAAAACATGGTTTATTAGGGCAAAAGAATGTCCTGTAGGCCATGTTTTTTGTTTAGAAGTTTTAAGGGATAAGGAACAA
>JAMOAC010000218.1 GCA_023621975.1 Bacillota bacterium
AATTGCAACAATGACATATAACACATTTCCTATGTTGTTCAAAATGGGGCCCAAAATATTGGCGTACCGGTTTGCAGACTTTGCATCGTTATATAAGGATTCGTTTATTTTATCAAAATCCTTTTTGCTGTCCTCTTCATGACAGAATACTTTAACAACCTTTTGTCCAATCATCATTTCTTCCACAAAACCTTCCATACGAGCAAGGGAATTCTGCTGCCTGATGAAGTATTTGGCTGAACCGCCTCCGACCTTTCTTGTCACAAAAAGCATGACAATCACACCTGCTATTACAACAAGCGTGAGCCACAAACAGAAGTAAATCATAATTCCAAAAACAGTAATTACTACGACACTGGATATCAAAAGCTGCGGAAAACTCTGAGAAATCATTTGCCGCAGTGTATCAATATCATTGGTATAATAGCTCATGATATCGCCATGATAATTGGTATCAAAATATTTTATTGGAAGCTTTTGCATTTTATTGAACATTTTTACACGAAATTTTTTCAAGGTACCCTGGGTGATAACAGCCATCATTTGGTTAAAAACAATACCGCTTGTAAGGGACAGGACGTAAAATACCGCCAATACGGAAACAAAATGCAATATATTACCCTTAACCGCATTCCAGTCACCGGTCAGCCAGTTTTTCTCCACAATAGCAATAATATTCTGCATGAATAAAGCAGGAATTGAGCTTATAACCGCATTGAACAATATACATACAATAACAACCGGCAGCATCACCGGGTAAAATTCAAACATATCTTTAATCAATCGAATAATAATCCTTTTTTTATTTTTAACCTTATCAGTTTTCACTTTGATTACCTGCCTTGACTTGAGAATAATATATTTCCCGGTATATGGCATTTTCAGCCAACAACTGTTCATGTGTACCGATACCGTTGATGGAACCCTTATCCATTACTATTATCCTGTCCGCATCCTCAACAGAAGCAATTCTCTGGGCTATAATTATCTTGGTTGTTTCAGGCATGTATTCCTTCAATGCCTTGCGAATTTTTGCATCTGTCCTGGTGTCCACTGCACTGGTGGAATCATCAAGAATTAATATTTTTGGCTTTTTAAGCAATGCTCTTGCAATGCAAAGCCTTTGCTTCTGTCCTCCGGACAAATTGGCTCCCCCCTGTTCAACATATGTGTCGTAGCCGTCAGGAAACCGGTTGATAAATTCATCGGCACAGGCAATTCTGCATGCTTCTTTCATTTCTTCATCCGTTGCATGTTTGTTCCCCCAGCGGAGATTATCTTTAATAGTACCTGAAAATAAAACATTCTTTTGCAATACCATGGCAACCTGGTTACGAAGGGCTTCCAAATCATAATCCCTTACATCCACCCCGCCTACTTTTACTGATCCCTCAGTTACATCGTACAGGCGTGGGATCAGCTGAACAAGAGTCGACTTTGAAGATCCTGTGCCCCCGATAATTCCAATGGTTTCACCGGATTTGATTTGTAAATTTATATTTGACAAAGCCATTCTCTCGGCTTTCCTGGAATACTTGAAGCTGACATTTTCAAAAGAAATTGAACCGTCCTTAACCGTATAAACGGGTTTTTCAGGATTGGTCAACGTACTTTTTTCACTTATTACCTCATATATACGCTTGGCGGATTCGCTGGCCAACGTAAGCATGACAAACACCATTGAAAGCATCATAAGGCTGCTCAGGATCATAAAATTATATGTCAATATGGCAGAAAACTGTCCGATATCAAAATCCAGCCCACGGCTGGTAATAATGGTATAGGAACCGAAGGACAGAACGAAAACCATAACTGCATATATGCAAAACTGCATCAAAGGTCCGTTAAGAGCCAATATGCGTTCTGCCCTGGTAAAGTCCGTACATACATCCTGTGCTGCTGCTTCGAATTTTTTTATCTCAAAATCTTCACGTACAAAAGATTTCACTACCCGAATTCCTTTTATATTTTCCTGAATTGATTTGTTCAAGGCATCATATTTTGTAAAAACTTTCCTGAACAGCGGGAAGGTTTTATAAATTACAATACCCAGGCCGGTTGCCAGTATCGGGGCAACTACAAGGAAAATCCAGGCCATGCGCCCGCCCATTACAAATGCCATCACAAATGCAAAGATAAGCATTAAAGGAGCACGCACCGCCACCCTTATAAGCATCATATACGCATTCTGGACATTGGTAACATCAGTTGTCATACGGGTAATCAAGGAGGATGCGGTAAACTTGTCGATATTTTCAAATGAATAATTCTGAATGCTATAAAACATATCCCTGCGCAAATTTTTTGCAAAGCCGCTGGCTGCAGTAGCACTGGTACTTCCGGCGATACCGCCGAAAGTCAGTGACAAAAAAGCCATTATAATAAGAATAACCCCATACTTAACGATTGTATCCAGGTTACATCCAGTTTTGATTTCGTTAACCAGGTTGGCGGTTATAAACGGAATAATGCATTCAATAATTACCTCCATGGTAATGAGTACCGGAGTTATAATTGACAGTTTCTTGTACTCACGAATGCTCCTTGATAATTCCCTAATTATGCTAAGTATATTGCATCAGCCCTTTCCATAAAAAACGAGTACTGTTCATCATCTGATTTTACATGATAAACAATACTCGTTTTCTGTTATGCAAAATTCCAACATTAACAAAGTATATTATCAAATTATACTTATATTGTCAATATGGCTTTATTTTACTTCATTTTTTTGAATAGATTTAAGCGCCCAAATGTACTTATCTACCAAATTTTTGTCGACATAATAATCATTAGCTTCAACAATATTTAAGTTTTCTTTTAAATATTGCACGGCTTTATCTTTTTGACCGCTTAAATACATAAGTACTCCCCGCTCAAGGGCAAAATTATTTTCAAAAGGTGTATAATTCGAATTATCAAACATTTTATCAATATAATACAGCGCTTTTTCATATTCCCCTACACATGCCAAAGAATAAGCCGCAACAGGCAAGAAGCGTAAATCATCCATATTAGCAACAGTTATGTATCCATACACATCATATCCATGCAAATCAGGTGTGAAAAGTGCGTCAGCCTTTTCTGTATATTCAATTACTTTTTCAGCATTTTTCTCTTGCCATGTATAGTAATATATAAATTCTTCATAGATTTTATATATATCATCTTTACCGTTCTTATCCATTTGATAGGCTTTCTCCGCCTTTTCAAGGTATTCTGTGTTTCCGGAAGGATCAAGTTTATAAATCCAGTAATACAATCCCGCCTTATTCCAGTAATCTTTTTCTTCCAATTCCTTTAATATTTCCAACCTGTATTCTTCAGGAACGTAATAAGGAATTTCCTTTTTCAGGTTTTCATACTTTTCAACTATCATGTTTTCCAGCTCTGCTGCCTTTTTATAGTATTCATCAGTACCAAATTCATATCCTTCTTCCAAAAGCTTATCGTAAATTTCACCGCTCATAAGTTCCTGCGCCATTTGGCGGTCCAGTTCATAAGCCTTGAAATAAGCCACGTATTTTTTATCCATCTCGGTAGCAGGATTTTGATATATTTCTTCGGGCATAAACGTTGCCAAATAATCGCTGTCGTTGCTGGAAGCAATGGTAAATGAATATGTATCAGGGCTTGCAAAAAAATCCATATTATATGCAATTTCTTTTAACACATTGGTCATTATAACTGCCGTAGAAGCGCGGTTAATATTTTCTTTAGGCCTGAAGGTCCCATCCGGCAAACCGTTAATTATTCCGTTATCAACAAGGTACATGATTTCATTGTAGAACTTATGATCCGGTGTAACATCCTTGAACTCAATACCTCTGCTTCTCACCGGCAGAGCCAAAAAGGCCGTGGTAACAAGAGCAGCTTCCTCACGGGTTATATACTGATTGGGATTGAAATTTTCTCCGGGAAATATTCTTTCAAATAATCCCGGGTTCTTTTTATCGCAATATTTCTTAATCCAGGCTACATAATTTCTTGACCAGTGCCTTTCCATATCTTTATAAGGCAGTTCATATTCTGCTGAAGAAAAGTTTTTCAAAAATTCTCTTCGTTCGCTTTCACGGAAATTTATATAATCAAAATAGCCCATAAAACCAGGATTATCATCGGATTCAATGCTTTCATCCAGAACGCAGACGGTTTTAAACAAAGTTGTCAAATATTCAGCCCTTGTTGTTTGATTGTTGGGCTTGAATGTCTTATCCGGATATCCCAATAAGATTTCAAGGTTAATAAGTACAGAGATAGGTTCGTATGCCCAATGATTCTGTATGTCAGTAATAAGAGAAGCAGGGGGCACATAATTCATGTATTCTTCGGCTTCCGCTGCAGCGTTAAGTGGGATAAATACATTGAGCAGCAATAATGCCAGAACAAGAATTAATACTGTTGTTTTTTTCATTTCCTCATCTCCTTACTGTGTTTTTTTCGGCAACCATTAACAGAAGTTTTTGCTCCAAAAGTTAGTTCCACCCTGGTCCAACCCCTGTTAAACCTGCATTTTACGTATGGTTAAATGCAAATATTGCCATTAGTTAACATTCGACATAATTATGTAAATTCCTTCTTTTTTGCTTTATTTTTATATCAACCTGTCTTTGCGGAAAGGTGCTGTCAAAAAACGCCATGCCGCCTTTCTGTTTGTCAGCCAGGCAATAAGGACGTCGTTTTTGGTATTGCTGAGTATTTTAGGTATGAAAAACTTTGCTACGGTTTCAGGCTTATCAGCCAATATGTTGAACAGCTTCCTGAACTTTTCGTCTGAAATAACATCCGACGGTTCACCGTCAGGTGTTTTTGTAATGAAATCGGTAAGCATCATGCCGGGCGATAATCTGCCGGCTATTACGCCGGTACCTTCCAGCTCCTTTGCAAGCCCCCTCATAAAA
>JAMOAC010000055.1 GCA_023621975.1 Bacillota bacterium
CCATGGCGAAGTCTCCTGGACACCTTCATTGTCATCGGGAAAGTTCAAGTCGCAGCTGTTCCATATGATGTGGTTGAGGTTCTTCTTTGCCATGTCCATCCTGTCGCTCATCAGCATGGCACTGAGCGGCCAGCCACCTCTTTCCGACAGCACTCCATATTCAGTGCCAAAGCCCCTGTTGTGGCCGTATGCTTTCCAGTATGCCCAGAAATTCGTGGAGTGGTAGTCAAGCATTGTATCAACAGCCAGTCTCCACGAAGGCACAGCATTTCCTTTATATCCATAGAACAGCTCTTCCTGGCTTCCCACTCCAAACCAGCCTGCCGTACATGCACTTACATCCACGCCGGCTGGTGTTATTCCAAACCTGAATGTACCGCCTGGAATTGTCCTGCCAAGCCATGTAATATTATTGGTCAGCTTGAGATGGGTATTGATGGCATTGTATAGCGTATTGGCATGGCTGTTCCAGTTGGCAGCATCGGAACTGTGACCGGTTTTTTCAGCAGCTTCGGCACCCGCCAGCAGAGCAAAATACGCAATGGAATTGTTATATATTCCGTAGCCGTTTCCTGTGGTCTCCCAATTGTTCCCCAGTATCAGATGCATCGGATTGTCGTCTATCTTGCTGCAGTAATAATCCAACCCTGCTTTCAGTCTGGGCCACATTGTGCTTGTATAAGTACCGGTATAATTTTCCGTCTTCATCAAATATGCCATTGTGACAAATATCAATCCTGAAGCACCATTGTCTACATTGTAATAATCCGCAACATTGGTTTTATAGTTGGAAGCCTGCTTTGCAAGGTCATAGTACCCCCATTTTGCCATTTCAAGCATGGCCGGTCCCGCGTCGGCAACCCAATACCCATTAACGAATATGCCGTTTGGAAGTGAAGCATCGATGAAGCCCGTTCCTTTGTCTGTCATGTAGTCGTTATTCCAATACATGGTGTTGTTGACAAGCCTTGTCCAGTTCCTTGCCATTTCGTCGCCTTTGAATACAACCCGCAAATCGCTGTCGCTTATAAATCCCGGTGTAACCTCGACCAGAGTTACAAAGTCCAGTTCTCCTCCCGGAGCTATTTGAATTTTCACAACATTTCCTGAAGATTGCACCAGGCTTGTGACATCAAGATCATATATTCTTTCTCTGTTTGCTCCCTTGGCAATTTCATTTGTACCATTGTTTCCTACATCAATATAATTGGTTCCGGTTCCACCTTTTATACCGGTAAGCAGATAATAATTCTTACCCTGCGTAATGGTCTGGTTCCACCTGATATAGATTGTGCCACCCTTTGCCATGGAATTGATATCTCCGCCAACGGTGAAATCCGTCACCGTTCCTTTAAATTCATTGCCCGTACCGTCATAATACCCTACCTGCCATATAATAGCAGATGTATCCCATACTATATGCTTTGCCCTTTCTCTCCACGGGGACGTATTCCCAAGCTCAATCCAGTAAATGTTCGGTCCCCATCCGTCAGAGGGATCGGCATCTTCAAACTTAACTTCAATATAACCGTCGG
Source organism: Bacillota bacterium (assembly GCA_023621975.1). The sequence goes on from JAMOAC010000055.1 coordinate 1,536, forward strand.
ACCAGATGGAATTGTCAGACAACGTAAACTCCCTGGGAGTGTACGTACCCTCTCCGCTGTTTCCTGTATTCAACATTACCGTACCATCAACAGTCATTTTCACTTCTCCTTTTGTAACCATTGACAGGTACAAAGGCGCAGTAGTGGATGGATTTACAGGAATTCGATAAGTAAAATAACCATTTCCGTCAGCCCACCTTTTGGTCATGGCATGGCCCCATATCCAGTCCATATCAGCCGTTGAACCGCTTTGGGCATATAAATACTGTTCATTCACAAATCCTGATGTTGAACCACAGTTGATTCTTATCTGGCCGTTTACAGGTGAGTCCGCAAATTGGGCATTGCTAATGGTGTAAAAGCCGAATAAGCTTACAAACATGATGATTGCACATATTATGACTGTTATGATTTTCTGCCTGATATACATGACTTTCGCTCCTATCTTTTTTTAGACTTTTGAAAAGCATGCAAACTTTTGTGTCGTTTTCTCGGGAAAAATATAAGTCACACCAGCAGTCAAGAAGCAGTCAAAAATAGGAGAGGATATAATCCTTTCATGGATACAATCCTCTCTTTTTTGTCAGGCATATTCTCTCAGTAATCTCTCCTTATTCTGCGCTTTTCTCAGCATTGACCTTTCTCAAAGCCTCGTTCATTTGTGCGGAATATTCTTTCATTGCCTGTTCAGGGTCCTTGCCGTATGCCACGTCATTGAAGCACTTCTGCAAAGCGGTCGCAATTGCAGGGTAGGCAGGTGTTCTTGGTCTTGCTTTAGCGGTCTTCTCAAGCTGCTCCAATATCATGGGATATGGATATTCCTTGAGGTGAGGAGCTTTGTCGAACAATGATTTCCTGTTAGGCAGTGTACCACCTTCAATAATGCTTATCAGCTGTCCCTCTTTGCCTGTTTTGGCCATTATAACCTTAAATGCAGCTTCTCTGTCCTTGCATTTCGTGGTTATGGAATATCCCCAGCCACCGTCGTTGGACACTTGCTTTTCATCCCTCGGCAACGGCATCGCACCCCAGTTCAGACCCTCGACAGTCTTAAACGTGCTTATCATCCAGGGCCCGGTAATCCACATAGCAATTTTTCCCGTCTGGAATCCGTTGGGTATTTCCGTCAAAGGAGCAACCTTCTCCTCAACAAACATTTTGCGGAAGAATTTGAGTGCCTTTAAGCTTTTTTCACTGTTGAAATATCCGTCTACGGTTGTGCCGTCAGGACTGATAATATCCGCACCCGCCTGCCATGTAAACACATTAGTTACATAATTCTGTCCTTCATGGGCAATGTTTGGACCTGCCATCATCGGAAGAATTCCATATACCAAAACATTACCGTTTTCGTCTCTCTGAGTCAGTTTTTTCGCAGCTTCCAGAGTCTCCTCCCATGTCCATGCATCTTCAAGCCTTTCAGGCGCTTTTAATCCGACCTTTTCAAACATATCCTTGTTGTAGTACAAAACACAGTTCGTCTCTTCGTGCTGAGCTCCCCATATCTTTCCTTTGTATGTCCAGCCCTCTATAACGGCATCAATGAGGTCCGCCCGGTCCTCGGGATCCCAGAGGTCGTCAAGCGGTATGATTGCGCCGCTTTCTGCATATGCCGCAACATTTGGGGAATCAACACCAATAACGTCGGGTAGGTCACCTGAAGACATTGCAACTTTTAACTTAGGTTCATACTGGGTATTAGGTATGTAGTTCATCTGTACATCAATTTCATCTTTGATCATTGCATTACATTTTTCATCAGCTCTTCTCACATAATCGCCGTCAACTGCCCATACGGTAACCACTTTTCTCTGTTTCGGAGCATCCGCTTTATTTTCCCCGGTATCAGACTGCCCGGTGCCGGTCGCCGCATCCTGCTTCTTTTCCGATGCTGAACTACAACCTGTAAAAACCAAAGTCAAAGCAAATACCAGTACCAATGCAACTGCAATTGCCTTCGCGAGATTTTTCATATTCGACTCCTCCTTAACACTCATTATTGAAGTGAAACTCCCAATCGATTGGGTTATCCGGTTATATTGTATCCCGCACAATTGCAATAATAAATCAGGCAGTTCTCAGATTTGGTTTGCAGTTTTCGGTTTTTTCCCAAATCAGAATTTATACTCTTTGGGTGATTTACCTGTTACTTCCTTGAAAACTTTGCTGAAATGCTTAGGGTCCGAGTAGCCCACCATCTCAGAAATGTGATATATTTTCAGATCGGCTCTTTTCATGAGTTCTATCGCTTTTTTAATCCTGTATTTTTTCAGGTATTTGGTGAAGTTTTCTCCGGTCTCGGCTTTGAATATCTCGCTTAAATAGTTTACATTCAGATAAACCCTGTCTGCCACTTCTTTCAGGCATATTTTCCTGGAATAGTTTTCTTCAATATAGTTTATTACATCGTTAATAATCTTTCTCCTGTTGCCCTGCCTGACGCGGTTAATATGTTCTATCAACTTATTGAAGGTTTCAGTCAGTATTGCCCTGATAGCATTTAAATCCTCACATAATGATATTGCCCTGTAAATATCATATTCCCCCGAAAAGACTTCATCCACATTGATCATTGCTTCATAAAGGCTCCTGTTCAATGAAATATACAGTTCGTATGAAACCCTCTTTATATATTCCAGCTCGCTGCCGGCCAGCTTTTCAAACAATGCGTCAATCATTTTTGCCAACAACTTATTGTCACATGTTTTCACAGCATCGATTATTCCTTTTTCCATCGCTATAGAATATACTCCCGCTGTCAGTGGAACACCGCCTGTTATCTCATCAATATGTAATGTGACGTTCTGGCTCCTGAACAAAGCGCCCTGGAGTGCCTCATAACTGTCACCGTACGCTGCGCAAATGTCTTCGGGGCCATTTACAAACCGTCCAATACCTATGCTGACAGTTATATTCAGATACTTGAAAACGGACGTGCGAATTTCCTCACAAAGAGTTAATATGCGTTCCTTGTCATTTGGGACATTATTGACAATAATACAAATGGAATCTTCACCGTCATTGACTATATAGCATTCTCTGCCCGAATTGGCGCATATCTCTTCTGTTATGTTTCTCACTGCAAATATAAGCAGATATTTATCTTCCACAGAATACTCCTTTGTAACCTCTTTGAAGTTGTCTATCCTGATTGTGGCAAGAAACGCATTACTGATTGCAAAATTCAGGTATCTCAACCTATAAAATACGCTGTCGTTAGGGCTTATGGCGCCATGGATCAAATCGCTCAAAAGCTTTTCCTTCAAAATGGGAATACTCTCCATAAGCTCTTTTTTGGTCTTTTCCTGTTCTATCCTGAATCTTTTCCTCTTTTCAATCAAT
>JAMOAC010000205.1 GCA_023621975.1 Bacillota bacterium
CCTTCTTCTTTACTTTATTGAGAACACCGAGTTTGTCAACCTGAAAAGGAAATATTACGAAGAAAAAGTTGCCGTGGGCATTATTGTGCTGGATAACTATGACGACCTGATGCAGAGCATGGAAGATCCGGCAAAACCGAAAATTCTTGCCGAGATAGATACGAAGCTGGTGGAATGGACAAGCGCCACGGGAGGTATTTTAAAAAAGTATGAGAGGGATAAGTATCTTTTTGTATTTGAGCAAAAATACCTGAAAGAGTTTGAAGAGAAGAAATTTGAAATTCTTGACAGCGTAAAGGAAATCAATGTGGGAAATAAAATACCTGTTACATTGAGTATCGGGTTTGGCATAAACGGAAACTCCCCTGCCGAAAATTTCCAGTATGCCGCAGCTTCAATAGATATTGCCCTGGGAAGGGGCGGCGACCAGGTTGTTGTCAAGAACGGAGACAGCTTCAGCTTCTACGGAGGAAAGACAAGAGAGCTGGAAAAGAGGACGAGAGTAAAGGCAAGAGTTATTGCTTACGCTTTAAGGGAATTGATTGACCAGTCACCCAATGTGATGATAATGGGGCATGAACACGGAGACCTGGATTCTCTTGGAGCGGCTCTCGGAGTATACAGGATTGCAAAAAGCAGGGGCAAGGATGCTTATATTGTATTGAACCGGTCGAATCCCACAATTAACAACATTATTAACAGGCTGCACGAAAGCGGGGAGTATGAAGGCCTTTTCATCACAACGTATGAAGCCATATCCAGGGTCAGCGAAAAGACGCTGCTGGTTGTTGTGGATACTTTCAAGCCCAACTTTACAGAAGCTCCTGAACTGCTTGAGAGGACGAAGCAGATTGTCGTTATCGATCACCACAGGAAGGGAGCGGAATTTATACAGGATGCCGTACTGGTATATCAGGAGACATATGCTTCTTCTACATGCGAGCTTGTAACGGAGGTACTCCAGTACGTTGACGACAAATTGAGGCTTAAGCCACTTGAGGCTGAGGTGCTTTATGCCGGAATAGTAGTTGATACGAAAAACTTTACGTTCAAGACGGGCGTAAGGACTTTTGAAGCCGCATCGTATCTTAGAAGGCAGGGTGTTGACACTGTAGCCATCCGGCAGTTGTTCCAGAACGATCTTGAAACATACCTGATCGTGTCAGACATAGTCAGGGCTGCTGAAATAATGAGGGATAACATTGCGGTTTCCATATGCCCTCCAAATACAAAAAATGCCCAGCTTATTGCAGCCAAAGCGGCTGACGAACTGTTAAACCTTGCAGGGATTGCAGCGGCTTTCGTTCTGTGCAGTGTCAATGGAGAAGTATTCATAAGCGGAAGATCTCTAGGAGAAATTAACGTGCAAATGATTTTGGAGAAACTGGGCGGTGGAGGCCACCTTTCCGTAGCAGGAGCCCAGCTTCAGGGAATTTCAGTTGAAGATGCAAGAGAGAGGTTAAAATATGTTATAATTCAATATATGAATGAAGTGAACAATAATGACAGGCAGTAGTTGCCGGAACTTGGAGGAATGAATTTATGAAGGTTATTTTAATGGAAGATGTCAAAGGAACCGGAAAAAAGGGAGAAATGGTTAACGTAAAAGACGGCTATGCCCGTAATTTTCTTATTCCTAAAGGGCTTGCAGTTGAAGCTACTCCAGAAAATATAAACATCATGAAAGCCAAAAAGGAAGCTGAAAATATTAAAAAGGAAAAAGAAATGGCAAAGGCCAGGGAATTGGCAGAAAAGCTTAACAGCATTACCGTTGTGATCAGGACGAAGGCCGGAGAGAACGGAAAATTATTTGGTTCCATAACCAGCAAGGACATATCCGACAAATTGAAAAGCGATTATAAAATAGATATAGACAAAAAGAAATTCAACATGCCGGAACCTATAAAATCTTTGGGCACCTGTGTTGTTGAGGTGAAACTTTATCCGGAGATAAGTGCAAAGTTAAATGTAAAGGTGGAGCAGGAGTAGAATAATTATGGATATCAACTCATTGGGAAGAGTACCACCTCAAAGCATAGAGGCTGAGCAGTCAGTCTTAGGGTGTATGCTTTTGGACAAGGAAGTAATTCCTGGTATTATTGAAGTCTTAAAACCTGAAGACTTTTACAGGGAAGATCACAGGGAAATTTATGAAGCGATAATTGACCTCTTTCAAAGAGCAGAGCCAATAGACCTGATAACGGTATCGGAGCAGTTGAGGAACAGGGGGACCCTGGATTCCGTCGGCGGCTTGGAATACCTGACCAATATTGCAACTTCAGTTCCAACTACCGCCAATGCAAAGTATTATGCCGGAATTGTCGAGGAAAAAGCCCTGCTGAGAAAGCTCATAAAAGTGTCATCCGATATTGTTAACATGGGATATGAGGCTTCAGAAGAAGTATCCGTGCTTCTTGACAAGGCTGAAAAGAATATTTTTGATATAATTCAGAGAAAAAGCACCCGGGGTTTTTCGCATATTAAAGACGTTCTGGTGGATACTTTCAATCGCCTGGAGGAATTATACAATAATAAAGGATATGTTACCGGCATACCCACGGGTTTTACGGATTTGGACTACAAAACGGCCGGCCTGCAGAATTCGGATTTAATCCTTGTTGCAGCGCGCCCGGCAATGGGGAAAACGTCATTTGCCTTGAATATTGCACAGTATGTAGCAATACACAAAAACATACCGGTTGCAATATTCAGCCTTGAAATGTCAAAAGAGCAGCTTGTAAGCAGGATTCTCTGCAGCGAGGTAATGATAGACAGCCACAAGATGAAGATCGGAAAGCTGGAAGATGATGACTGGCAGAAGATGGCTCGTGCCCTTGGCCCGCTGTCCGAGGCCCCGATTTATATAGATGATACGCCGGGCTTATCGGTAATGGATATTCGGGCAAAGTGCAGGAGATTGAAGCTCGAGAAGGGACTTGGGCTTGTAGTGATTGATTACCTCCAGCTGATGCAGGGAAGAGGCAGGGCAGAAAACAGGCAGCAGGAGATATCCGAGATTTCAAGGTCTCTTAAAATACTTGCAAAGGAAATAAATGTTCCCATAATTACCCTTTCCCAGCTGAGCCGCGCACCTGAATCCAGATCGGATCACAGGCCGATGCTCAGCGACCTCAGGGAATCGGGAGCAATTGAGCAGGATGCAGATATTGTAATGTTTCTGTACAGGGATGATTACTACAATCCTGATACTGATAAGAAAAACATCGCGGAAGTTATAATTGCAAAGCACAGGAACGGTTCAACGGGAACGGTTGAACTGAGATGGTTCGGGGAATATACTAAATTTGTAAACTTGAAGAAAGATTAATATTGAACTTTAAGAAGGATTAATATTGAATTTGAATAAAAATTAATATTGAATAAGTAAGAAGGATTAATAATTAGATAAGATGATTGATAAGGTACTGGAGACGATAAACAGGCACAATCTCGTCAATAGCGGAGAAGGCGTTGTGGTGGGGGTTTCAGGCGGACCTGATTCCGTCTGCCTTCTTCATGTGCTTTACACGCTGCGTGAAAAACTGAATATTAAACTTTATGCCGTTCATATCAATCACATGCTTCGCGGCAAAGAATCCGAAGGGGACGAGAAGTACGTAAAAGAACTGTGCGAGAAGCTGGGGATCCCAGCTTACTTTTTCTCTGTTGACGTAAAGGACATTGCCTCCAGGAAGGGGATATCTCTCGAAGAGGCAGGGCGTGAAGCCAGGTATGGAACCTTTGAGAAGGTGGCCGGGGATGTCGGCGCGTCGAAGGTAGCAGTTGCCCATAATAAAAATGACCAGGCGGAGACGATACTTCTGAACATTATTCGCGGGTCAGGTCTTGACGGACTTAAGGGAATGGAATATAAACGCGGCAATATAATCAGGCCGCTTCTGGATGTACGCAGAGAGGAAATCGAGGAGTATTGCAGGCAGCATTCCCTGAATCCACGCATCGACAGCACCAATCTGCTTTCTATATATACCAGAAACAAAATCCGGCTGGATTTGATTCCGTCCATAAATAATATGTTTGATATTGATATTCAGGACAATTTATCCAGGATGTCCGCTTTGCTGAGGGATGACCTTGATTACATAGAGGAAAATGCAGTACATCTGTACAACAAGTGTCTGATTGACGAAAATAAGGATTCAATAACCATTAATGCCGCAATTTTTCAGAAATATCACATTGCAATAAGACGGCGCATCGTACGCAGCATAATAAAAAAACTGACAGGGAGCCTGAAGGGTATAGAAAGCGTACATGTAGAACAGGTATTGCAGCTTTGTGAAAACGGAAGGACGGGCGCTGAAATACACCTTCCCGGCAGGTTGAAGGCTCTGAAGTCATATGATCATTTGATAATATGTACTGTCACAGACAGTGCTGCAGTACAGCCTTTTTGCAGAAGCATCAAAATTCCCGGCGTTACATTGGTGCCTGAAATAGGTGCAGGCATTAAAGCTGTTTTAGAAAAAAAATCCTCAGGTGTTGAGCAATATGTTAATATGAGATATAATTCAATGGAACAGTATTTTGATTACGACAAGTTAATTATGGGTATTAATATAAGAAATCGAAGAGACGGAGACGTTTTTAAGCCATATAAATCCAACGGAACTAAGAAATTGAAGGAATACTTTATTGATAACAAAATCCCCAGGCATGAAAGGGACAGCATACCACTGATTACGCAAGGCAAAGAAATTGTATGGGTTATAGGATACAAAATAAGTGATAAATTTAAAGTAACTGAAAATACTAAAACTGTGCTGAAGCTAATATATTTTTTACATAATTAATAAACATTGTTTAATAATTTATTTACGGAGGTAATTATGCTGGAAGATATTGATAAGGTAT
>JAMOAC010000546.1 GCA_023621975.1 Bacillota bacterium
TGGGCAAACCTTCCATGGCCCGGTATCATCACCAGAATACATATTGCTGAAAAATACAACTTCAACAATAATGCCCCTTTCACCCGCTTTTTTGCAAAAATCCTTCAATCTTTCGAAATATGCTTCATTCCATTTCGTCAGGTCAAACTTGTTTCCGCCGTCATAACTGCCCGGTACGTCGCTTCTCTGCCATGGCGCAATATAACTGTCAGCATCCGGTGCAAGGGTATTCTGGTGGCCAAGTTCTGAAAAATACAAGCCGTCCTTTGCTTCCAGGCCTGAGACACTTCCGGGCTGCTCACGGTAAAATAAAAACAGGCGGGTAAGCCTGAAATTCATTGACTTAAGCAAGTCAAGGTACGTAACATAATCAAAATCCTTATTAATAACAGCACCGTAGTGCTCGGTGGCAGTAATCAGAATAAGAGGTTGGCCCCTGAAAAGAAAGTAACGGGGATTTTCAGGATGTAAAGAAAAAAAACCGTTTTCGTTACCCATTTTAACCGCTCCTTCAGTATTGTTGTTAATTATATAAAACATTCCTCCCAGCATCAGAACAAGAACAATTACAATGACTAAAGCAAGTAGTTTTGCATAAAAAAGAAAGCGGCGGACATTTTCATTCATTCTGACATCTTCCTCTCATCTCCCCCCTGTATTTGTATTATCGCTCCCTGTAGTTGTATTATTTCTGTCCCATGCAAGCCCGTATATTTACAACGGATTTTCCCTTTATCATATGGGAAGGAATTACAGCTACGCCGTCGAAATCAACCGCCTTGCCGTCAACGAAGACGAATAACATTCCTTTCTCAACGCCATGCCTGTTATCTATATCTATATTAAGCCGGCAGCCCTGATATATCCGTGATATGGACAAGGATTTCCAATTTGCCGGAATGCACGGGTCAATGCAAATGCCACCGATTACAGGACGAATACCTAACAGGTACTGAGTCGCAGCAACATCCATCCACGCCGCGGTACCCGTTATCTGGCATACATTTGCCCATCCGAAACGCGGGTTTTCAGGCCCGACTATGTTGCTGACCCATGCATAAGGTTCAGCTTGATACTTATCGATTCCTACCTTGTTGAGTACGTTGTGAGGTATTATCTGAGTAAAGTATTTCCATGCTCTTGAACCGTTGCCAAGCAGGGCTTCAGCTATAATTGCCCAGGCATTTGCATGGCAGAAGATAGCTCCGTTTTCACCGCATCCCGGCCCATAGCCCGTAAAAGAATCTGAAACATCAGGCCATGTTTTGAATCCGGGCATTAGTTTTTTTATCCCTATTCCTGTGTCCAGATGCTGATGAACCGCCTCCATTGCCTCCTTTAATTGCCATGGCTCTCCTACCCCGCTTATTACAGCCCAGCTTTGCGGGTTCAAAAACAGCTTTCCGAATTCTGAGTTGACGCTTCCCACCGGGTTGCCGTCGTCATCAAATCCCCTAAGCCACCACTTGCCGTCCCATGCGCAATCCAGAAGAGCTTTTTCCTGCCTGACCATGTTTTCTTTCAACCATTTGCTGCTGTTGTAATCCCCGTACGCTTCAGCTATCTCTGTCATGATTTTCAGCACTTTCACATACTGTTGACCGGCAAACACCGATTCACCATGCCCTCGCTGCGAGAATTTGCCTATAATGTCATTCCAGTCCCCTTTCAATGTAAGAGGTAAACCGTGGGCTCCAAGGTGCTCTTCTGTAAAGTGTATGGCTGCAAGCAGATGTTCCCATACAGTCGCAGGCTCCGTAAAACTGATATGGTCATCAGCAAGATACGGGGCTTTCCTTTCAAGCAGTGAGAAATCTCCTTTTTCCGCAATTATGCTGTATGCCAGAAGCGGAAGCCACAAATGATTGTCGCAGTGTATTCCGATATCCGGCATATCATTTTTATCTGTAGGAATGGTGTGCACACAGTGCCCGTCTTTATACTGCCAGCTCAATAATAACATCAGCGTCTCCTCAGCCCACTCAGGATTGCGGTAAGCAATTGCAAGCATATCCTGGCAGGTATCCCTGAAGCCGATTCCACGCACCCCGGGGGCATTTGTATTAACAGACCTGGAATACCTTGCAGTGTGGACACAGTTGACAGGATTCCATATGTTGATTTGCCGCTGCGCATCTTTATCCGGGATAGTGCATTTGTAGATATCGAGGTGTTTTTCCCACCACATTTTGATTTTTTCACACTGTTCATCCACAGTTCCCGGTTTTCTAAGTTCTGATAAATCCTCCGCAATTTTTGATTTAGTCCGTGCGAAATCAACAAGTGCGCCCGGTACCACTCCAAGGAAGAAACATACTCTTTTTGCAGAATTCCCGCTGATTAATAGAGTATTTTGCAACGCAGCACAGGGCTCACCGCATGATAAGTTTTCATTTCCACAGTATCCTCTCTCTACCCCGAGAGGATTTCTCTCATCCCTGTATGGGCCCATGAAATCGTCCCTGCTGCCGCTGTAGCTTTTAACCGGCTCGGTGGAAGCAAAATACACAAGCGGTACCTTGTCTTTTTCGGGATGGTACTGGAAGTGGTGCAGGTACAGCAGGGATTCCATTTCGCTGTCATACCACGTCTTCAGCATATGCCTCCAGTAATACCCTGAAAATATTTCCTGCTTCCATACAAGCTGTGACAGTTCCACGTAGGCAAAAACATCAACTTCAACATTTTCAGAAGATTTATTGGACAGTTCCAGGTCCCATACAAGCGTATCGTAATCCGCAGAAATGAAAAAAGCAAGTTTTGCCTCAAGGTCGCCTTTTCTTGCCTGAAATACGGTCTTACCCGGCATATGTGCAGCGCACCAGTCATCAAGGACTGTCTCACACGGCCTGAATGTCGGCGACCAGGCCGTTCCGTCCTTCCTGCGTATATATACATAAAATCCAGGTGAATCTATAGGCAGGTTATACATTCTGTACCGTGTTATACGGTAATTCAAAGGGTTCTCCCACCAGGCAAATCCGCCCCCCGCCTGGGATATAAATGCATGCATGCGGCCGTTTGAAAGGTAGTTAATCCAGGGAGACTTTAGTGCATGCCTGTATATTTTTATTTCGCATTTGCTGTCATTGAACTCATAATAATTCATACAGTATCTCCTTCTCCAGTATTTCTTTAATAGAAGTTCTTTAAAGGCAGTTCTTTAATAGCTATTCTTTAATAGCAGTTTTAATAGCATCTCTGTAATAGCTATTCTTCAATTTTTTGGGTATACAAGTACAATACCGCAGGTGAAAATTCCGGTGAAAATACCTGCTCCTTATTTCCGCCTTTAACAGAGCCGCCGGGTGTCATCTCACCGGTTACCGGATTAAACCATTCTACCGTCAATTCATGGCAGGCATCCGACAGGTCGACGGTAAACTGCCCGATTTCAGGCTGGAAAATAAGATATTCGGTACCGGGGTTTGCAAGGCAATACTTTGTGGAAGACATGTCATTGCAAGGCCTTGCTTCTGCAAGGTTCATTCTGTCGGCATACTGTTTGATATATTTTTGTGAAAGGTCTCCGAGTGTTGCCCAGAAGTTGCTTTCAGGAAGGCTTTCCGTTTTTTCCCGTTCAAACCTGAGAACGTTTCCGCCTGCTTTGTTCTGGAAATAATTCCATGCCTTTCCTGTTTTCATGTTGTCCATGCTTATAACATTTGCACCCCTGAGAAATGCTTTCCAGGCAAAATCCATCGTTACCCCTACATGCGGGAAAACATGGTCTGAGTCAGCAATCCAGACTTTATCACCTGTTGCGGTCAAGGGATCAATTGCCCTGTCTTCATCATAATAGGGAGAAATCCAGTCTGCAGGGCTTTCGAACAGTGCCTCATTAGGCTGTTTCCATGAAGCCGTCATTCCTACAGGGTGCCGTTTCGGTTTTTGGGCTTCATACTCTTTGATATACCGTATAATTTCATACTGCCATTCTCTTGTATCAAAGGGGTCTTCATTTGCAATTTCATAAAGAACGTTGTCATACCGGTTAACAGTATCAATAACCTTTCGAACGTAAGCCTTTTGCCTTTCCAGTACATCCTTCAAAGTAACGTCCCTGGTTCTCCAACCCTGTCCTTCCCCGTCAGGGTCGCCGTTAACACCATTTATATTGTTTGCATAATTGAAAGGATGGCTATCCCAGGGATTTTTTGGGGGTTTTCCTGTTTTTGAATCAGTTTCAGGCCAATCCCTGTTGCCTATGCTGCATCCGCAAAACAGCATGATACTTACATATATACCTCTTTGCCATGCCTGCTCAACTCTTGAAACAAGCCTGTTGAAATATTCTTCATTCCACAAATCCAGGTTAAATTTCGGAAGTCCGTCCAGTGCAATTCCAGGCCCTGTTCGCATATAGGGCATAGGTTCCGTCCAATAGTTGTCATCACTGGACCAGGGTCCCCATCTTGGGTTTTCCCATGTCCATAAACGGATAAAATTCATGTTTTTTTCCTGCAAAAAATTCAGGTATGCATTATAGTCAAAAATTTTTACAGGGCTTCCTCTGTCCTGAAAATTGTTCCATGTATGAGTACCTGTAAGATAGACTATTTTTCCGCTTGATGAATCTTCAAAATATCTTGGATTTTTCGAGCTCACTACCAGCGGTCCCGACGCCAATCTTACCGTCATATCATTCTCATCCTTTCTTTACTGATTTATTTCCTTATTTCTGGGACAAAATATACCTGATCAATTCATCAACAGGAACGGTTGCAAGGCTTATGCACGTATCGGCACATCCGTAATATACGTACAGCAAACCATCCTTGATTATATTTCCTGTAGGGAAAATGACATTAGGTATGACAAGTCCGAATTTTTCATAATATTCCTCAGCTTCCATTATGTAATTTTTCGTTCTT
>JAMOAC010000512.1 GCA_023621975.1 Bacillota bacterium
GTCGTTAGGGCTTATGGCGCCATGGATCAAATCGCTCAAAAGCTTTTCCTTCAAAATGGGACTACTCTCCATAAGCTCTTTTTTGGTCTTTTCCTGTTCTATCCTGAATCTTTTCCTCTTTTCAATCAATTCCTGGGCTTTTTCTATCGCAGCATAAATCTCTTCAAAATTAACAGGCTTTAAAATATAATTATATACCCCAAGTTCAATCGCTTTCTGTGCAAGGTTGAACTCTGCATATCCGCTGAACACAAACACAATAGTGTCAGGGAATTCTTCCTTAAGCTTTTTGCACATTTCAAGCCCATCCATGTCGGGCATTTTTATATCGGTGATTACAATATCAGGATTGCACTTGCGGATAACTTCCAATCCCTTCAGGCCGTCTGTAGCAGTACCAGCAACAACCCAGTCTCTGCCCGAAGCTTCAAGGATTGTCCTCATTCCGTCCAGCACAATCTCCTCGTCGTCAACAACTACTATTTTTAACATTTTCTTCTCCCCCTTTTTGAAGAACTTTAGGTATAAAAACACTTACACATGTGCCTTCACCTATTTTGCTCTGGATTGACAGGCCGTATCTCTCCCCGTAACACATTTTCAACCTCTCATTCACATTCTTGATTCCAATACCCGGTTTCTTCAACAGGGAGGGGTTATTTGACGAGTCTAAAAGATTCCTGATTTCATTCTGATCCATTCCTTTTCCGTCATCGATAACCTGCAGTAGTATTCCGCCATTCTCTTCAAACGCTTTGATTATTATTGTTCCATTTTTTGATTGACACTCAAGACCATATTTGATAGCATTTTCAACAATCGGCTGAATTACAAGCTTTAAAATATAGCAATCTACAATTGACTCATCTATATCATACTGTACATTGAGCCTATCTCTGAACCTGGTCTTTTGTATGAACAGGTAGTTTTCGATCTGTCTGATTTCCTCGCGTATCGTGACCTGATCCAGAATGTTGCTTATGTTGTATCTAAGCATATCGCTTAAAGCAACAACAAGACTTGCAATTTTATGCTGTTTTTCAATAATCAACATCCAATATATGGTATCCAATGTATTGTAAAGAAAATGCGGATTGATTTTCGACTGAAGGTTTTCCAGTTGCGTCTGCTTCAACTGTATTTCTTCGACATAAACTTTGTTGATCAGGCTTTTGATGTTTGAAATCATGCTGTTGAAACCATCGCTCAATTCCTTAATCTCATCATTTGTCCTGACCTCGTACCTGACATCGAAATTTCCCTTTGCAACCTCTTTTACAAGCTTGGTCATTCCGCGCAATGGTTTTGTAATCTTTGAGGAAATTAATATGGAAACCGTTGAGGACACTATTATTACCACGACTGCAACCAACAATGCCATAGCCTTTATGTATCCTGTCTGATACAACACATCCGACAAAGGAATTGTGGCAATAATTTTCCATCCGGTTTTCGGAGAAGTGTTATGTACAACTAAAGTCTTTGATTTGCCTAAGTTCGTGTATGAAGCGCCTGACTCCTTGTCATGTATAATCTTTAATATCGAATCGTCAATATTTAATGACACTTCCTCCCTTTCAGAGGAAGTCATAATTCTTCCTGAACTGTCCACTATATATATTTTGCTGTTGTCGCCAAAACTTATATTCCTGATAAACTCATAAAGGGTCATCTCGCTGATATCCAGAACCAGCACTCCTTTTATCCCAGGCTGAAATGATCTCTTGAAACTTCTCATTCCCGAAAAAACATTTTGCGTCTCCTGCCTATCGGATGATTTGTAATACATTTGGGAATAAACGCCGCTCCAGCGCATTGCACTGCTTTCTTCAATGGATTCGTCATCTATGAACTCGTCACAATTCAATTGCTCTATGCTGTTGAAACTTATGGTGGGAGGAAAGTGGAACACGTCTCCGTCGTTGCTAAAGTAATGAACTGCCAGTATGTCCGGTTCAATGGCCGTAAGATTCTCGACCTGTTCTGCAAACAACCTGGGATAATTCACATTATTCCCATAATCCTTGGACAGAACCTTTACCATCTCAGGGTCCAGCGTGATATAAACCGAATATTTCTCGACCTTGTCGAGCAACATGTCAATTCTTTTCAATACATTAGATAGAGTTCTGTCCGAGCTTTCCACATAGTTATTTTTAATAATCGAAGAAGCAGTGCAGAGCATAAAATAACTGAAAAAAGAAGTAACGGAAATATTGATTATTATAAAAGCAAGCATGATTTTGAAATTAATACTTTTCATTTCAGCCCTGCCCCACAAGCGCCGCCGTGTGCAGCAGACACGGAACAGGAATAAAAGCACGGCAAACCACAGCGGCTATTTTTTAGGATTACCTGTTATTTATATTCTATTATTGATAACAAGAAAATTCAACCCTTAATACCAGAAAAAGTAATATTCTCTACATAATACTTTTGCAAGAAAATAAAGAGTATTATTACCGGTAATGCAGTTATAACAACCCCTGCGAACATAACTCCCCAATTTGTCCTGAACATCTGCCCTGTAATTATATATACCAGAGCTACCTGAAGCATGTACATGCTTTCCTGGTTGACGCATGTATAAGCCCATAGGAAATTATCCCACTGCCCCAGAAAGGTCATAAGTCCCAGTGTGATAATCGGCGATTTCATCAGGGGCATCATTATACTCATGTATATTCTAAATTTGCCTGCGCCGTCAATTATTGCAGCCTCTTCCAGCGAAGCCGGGATTTCCGCAAAAAATTGCCTGAAAAAGAATATACCGTATGCTGAAGCTGCAGCGGGCAAGATTAATCCGCTGTACTTTCCCACCATATCCAGCTGTTTTACCGTATGATACAACGGTATGACCAGCACTTCGAAAGGAACAATGTATGTAAAGACAAACAGACCGAACAGCAAATTTTTGCCCTTAAACTTCAACCGTGCAAATGCATAGCCTGCCATAGAGTTAAGAATCAACGCAAGAACCGTAACTGACACTGCGACGAACACGGTGTTGAACATCACGCGCGCTAGATTCATTCTTACGCCGATTTCAACATAGCTCCCGATGGAAGGATTTGTCGGAATAAAACTTTTGAGAATTCCTCCTGTATTTTTGCCTATCAGGCTGCTTTCCTGAAAAGAATTGGCAATCACCCACAAATATGGAACTATCACTAAAACAGCCAAGACAATCATTATTGTATAAGTCACAAATCTGGACAGAAAAGAGTGCATTGATAAATCGGTACGTTTCTTCATGTTACCACCTCTAGTCCTCAACTTTTCCCACTTTGAACTGCACTGCAGTAATAAGCATTATGATAATGAAGAATATAAGGGACATTGCCGAAGCATAACCCATTTCGAGATTTCCAAACGCAGTCTTCCAAATATGAAATGTTATGACGTTGGTGCTGTCGAGCGGTCCGCCGTCGGTCATGACAAAGGATGGGGTATATATCCTCATGGCCTCCATTGTAGTTACTATTACAACAAACATGGTGGTCCTCTTCAAAAGCGGAAAAGTCACATACCAGAACTTCTGAAACGCATTAACCCCGTCAATATACGCTGATTCATAAAGCTCCGATGGAATTTGCTGGAGACCTGCCAGGAATATGGTTCCAAACCATCCGAAAGCCTTCCAGATGCACATGAAAATTATTGCATTCATAGCTGTGCTTTGCTGCGTCAGCAAACCTTCGTTCCTGAATCCCAATAGATTCAAAAGTGCCGTGACAAAACCGAAGGAGGGATCGTAAAGCAGCCGCCAGAGTGTACATGCGGCAACAAAAGAGGTAACTGCCGGGAAAAAGTATATCGTTCTGAATATCTTAACTCCTTTCAGCTTGCTGTTCACGAGAATTGCAGAAAACATGGCAAGAAAGGTTTGTACCGGAACAACAATAATACTGAAATAGGTTGAGTTCCAGAGAGCCTTCCAGAAGACACGGTCATGAAATGCCCTGATAAAATTTTCAAGCCCGTTGAATGTTCCCCTTCCCTCAAGGAGTGGATAATCCATGAATCCAAGGAAAAAAAGTTTACCAATTGGGTAAAGCACAAATGTTCCTATTATTATAAACGCAGGCAAAATAAAAGCAAAACTTGTCACCTGGTCCAGCACTTTACTGGTTCTTCTTTTGCGTTTCACGGTTCTCATGCCGTATTGCAGTTCTAAACTGCTCATTCAACTGCAGCCTCCCTCAACAAAGTCAATATAATTGAAAAGCAGTAAAATATTCTTTAAGTATGCTTTTATTATATATCGCACAGTAAAGTATCTAAATCAGGTGAATCTCAGATTTGGTTTGTAGTTTTCGGATAATTCCTTGTCGGATAATGTCTTGAACGATTAGCGATAATATCCTCTCTCAGGGCTTCTGTGAGGTTATTGCATCATGCTTTACCCTCTTAAAATAATACCAACCCGAAACCACCTGTACAAGTTCCCAGCCTTCCCTGCCGTATTCGTTCAGTCTCCTGGTGGTCGTCTTAGCCAGCCCCCAAATATGAACACATTTATACTCGTATAACTTCATTCCTATCATCCTTTCGATTTTATAAACTTTTTGTACTATAACATTTACCGTGCAATACCATATTTTTCCCGTACCGCACATATCAATAAAAACCTTCTATAACAACCATCTATTTGAAAATGCTTTTAGCATTTTTAACCGTAACCTTTCCGGTTGCATCTTTACCTGTTATTCGGATATCATATTCATCCGTTTCAGATACTGCTACAGTGAATGCAACTGACTTAAGGTCATTTCCCGAATAAGCTTCACTACCGTTTTTGCCGTTGATCATAAGATCAATTTCTCCGTCTTCAAGGACAACTTC
>JAMOAC010000166.1 GCA_023621975.1 Bacillota bacterium
CTAGACAGTTTTTACTGATTGATATAATATTTAATAAAATTGTAATTCATCGTAAGATTGCTGACAGTAACATGGTAAATTTACCGAAAATATTTTTATTAGGTAAGGAGGACTTGTCCGTGTCAAACAATACTGTATCCAATAAGATATGCGAGTTGCTCGGAATAAAATACCCCATTATCCAGGGGGCCATGGCGTGGATAGCCGAAAGTACCCTTGCCTCATCAGTATCTGAAGGAGGCGGGCTCGGGATAATTGCCAGCGGCAATGCACCTGCTGATTATGTGAGAACCGAAATAAGAAAGTGTAAACAACTTACAAACAAACCTTTTGGAGTCAATATTTTGCTCATGAGCGAACATGCAGATGAAATAGCAAAAGTGGTATGTGAAGAAGGAGTCAGGATAGTTACTACCGGAGCAGGGAATCCGGGGAAATACATGGATATGTGGAAAGAGCACGGTATCAAGGTAATACCTGTAGTTCCTTCCGTGGCACTTGCGAAGAGAATGGAGAAATCCGGAGCTGATGCTGTAATCGCTGAAGGATATGAAGCAGGAGGACACGTAGGTGAGCTTACAACCATGGCGCTGATACCGCAGGTTGTTGATGCGGTAAGTATACCCGTCGTTGCTGCAGGAGGAATAGGCGACGGACGCGGTGTTGCGGCTGCATTTATGCTTGGAGCCTGCGGAGTACAGGTTGGAACAAGATTTCTTACAGCTTATGAGTGTAAAATTCATAGGAACTACAAGGATAAGGTTCTGAATGCAAAAGATACGGATTCCGTGGTTACGGGAAGATGCACGGGCCATCCGGTAAGAGTCCTGAAGAACAAGCTGGCAAAGAAGTTAATGGACATAGACAGGTATGAACCTGACCCGGAAAAAGTGGAAGAGCTTGGCGTAGGAAGCTATAAAAAAGCCATATTTGAAGGAGACCTTGATAACGGTTCATTCATGGCGGGTCAAATTGCAGGGCTTATGCATAAAGAACAGAGCTCAAGGGAAATAATTGAGGAAATGTTTAAAGAGGCTGAACAATTGCTGGGTAAAAGACTCTGGTAGATGAGGTGATGATATGGAATTTTCAATAAAAACAACCAGGGCCCAGGAATTCATAAATATAACAGGCCTTGTAAGCAGAGCCGTAAAGGAAAGCGGCGTAAAAGACGGGATAGCAGTTGTTTTTGTACCTCATACCACAGCCGGAGTGACAATTAATGAAAACTCCGACCCGGACGTTGTAAGAGATATTTTAACGGCATTAAACAAGGTATTTCCTGAGGATAACGGATACCTTCATATTGAAGGCAATTCCCATGCCCACATAAAGGCATCGATGATGGGCTTTTCAACCAGTGTTATCATTGAAAACGGTGAATTGAGACTGGGAACGTGGCAGGGAATTTATTTCTGTGAATTCGACGGACCCCGCAACAGAAAGATATACATAAAGATATTGGAATCATAAAAAATTATGAAGAAAGTTTATATGGAAATAATAAAATAAAGTTTTTTATTATTTTATAAAAATAATGCAGCTCTTGAAGCAGTTTGTATTATGTAACATTTGTCAATACGCTTCATATAATGGTATTAACCGTAAACCACGGCAGCCAGGATTTATGTTTACTTTAATGCCGTTGTTTGCCGGGGAAAATTTATTGTATGGAGCGTATTGTTGTGTGTGCAGAATACAATTGCGGTAATGAAAGAAACTGTGTTCCATTCCAAAACATATTTGATGGTTTTAAGAATATAAACCCGTTCGACGCAGAGTTATATAAATACAATTTGAACGCTTTAAACAAATTCTTTGAATACATGTCCAATTTCATGCTTAACTGTTATAGAAATTACTGCGACATATTTGAAAGATTCGCAGATCAGAACAATTTTTCATGCTGCAATAAACTATCCGGTGATTGCGGCAAAAATGACAACGAGTTTATTTTACCTGCCGGCGGACGAGATATAATCAACTACCTGATAAGGCATAACATGAAAAACAATCAGGTCCAGGCTGTAATGAAACTTAATGGAAAGCTGGATTTCGACAGGCTGAAAAAAGCTGTAAGGATGTCCGTCGATGCAGTACCTGTCCTGGGGTGCCGTTTCGTTGAAGATGACCCTCCGTATTGGAAGCGCCTTGGCAATATTGACGAAATTGCTTTTTGCGAAATGGAAGAGATCGATTATGCCAGTGAGGCTGTTAAGAGTTTTTTGCAGAGCCCACTGGACATGGACAATGACCCAATGTTAAAAGTTAAAATAATACGTACAAGCCAAAATGACATATTAGGCGTTAAAATCAATCAAACATGCTGTGACGGGACAGGAATAAAAGAGTATATACAGTTGTTGTCGAAAATATATTCAAGCCCTGATCAGAAAGGCGGTGCTTTTATACCTGCTCCCGGAGGTGATGTGGGTTATAGCCGCGGGAAGGTATTCAGGGAATTGGCTGAAGTATTCCCGGATATAAGATGGAACCCAAAGCCTGAGGTAAAAAAGGCCATGTGGTCATTCCCGTGGATACAAAGAGGCGGGGACTCCGTTTTATTTGCAATATGCAGGTTCCCCAAAGGCAGTATAAATGCAATGTACCAATATGGAAAGCAAAAAGGGGCTACGTTGAGTGATTTGATTCTTACCGCTTTTTATAGGGTGATGTTTAAAACATCCATGCCCAGGTACGGAGTGCCAATGGATATTTTCCTGAATGTTGATCTGCGTAATTTCCTTCCCGAACAAAAGTCCCATGATATCAGAAATTTATCCGGGGGGCTTATTACCAGGGTACCAAGAGTGATGAATGAATCCTTTGAAGAGACTTTATCCAGGGTAGTGAAACAAACGAAGAAAATCAATAAGAGGCATGCAGCCGAAAGTCCCGCTGCAAGTGAAGAAAGCACTGAAAATGTGCAAGTCACCTATTTCAACAATTACTATGAGCTTATGTCCCAGGCTTCCGAAATTGCATCACAAAGCCCCAATTATATCGGCAATGTATGTTTTCCGGGGTTCTGCGACATAGGCGATATTTCAGAATCCCTAATAACTTTCGGCAATAATATTGTAACTGATGCATATATTATTCCTCCTGTTATACGTGCGCCCGGCCTTCTGCTGTTTGCCAGCAGGTACAACGGAGTATTAACGCTGTCTGTAGGCTACAGCAGGAACTCGGTAAGCCAAAGATTCATCGAAGGGCTTCTTAACAAAATCAAATACGAGCTGATTAAGGAATGTAAATGCAATGTAATTGACGAGGGATAAAATGACAGCCGTAACATCAATTAAAGTAAGCTTTTTTGAAATGGACAACATGTTTATAGTACACCATTCCAACTATTTAAAGTGGTTTGAAATCGGCAGGAGAGATTACCTGAGAAAAGCAGGTATTCCTCTTTCATATATAAACCGCCAGGGTTTTTTTCTTCCTCTTTCCGAAATGGAATGTAAATTCAAAAGCCCCGCTAAATATGGCGATGAATTGATATTAATTACAAGAATAGCGTCCATGTCCTGTGCAAAAGTGATGTTTGAATACAGCATAATAAATAAATCGAACGGCAATACAATAGCAACCGGAAAAACAGTACATGCCTGGACGGATAAAGATATAAAACCGCTCAACATGGAAAAGGCGGCACCCCATATATACGCATTACTTAAGGAATACACACAGGAATAGGAAACAGAATAACAGAATCAGAGCAATAGACTAACAGGAATAAGGCCTTAGAATAACAGGGTTAAAGCAAAAGTAAAAAAGTAAAAGAAGTTAAACAAAAAGTAAAAGAATTAAAGCAAAGAATAACAGAAATAAAGCAAAAGAATAGCAAGGTGTTGGAACAAGAAAATGTAAAAAGGAGCAACCTATGAAAAAAGGAAGATTGTTAGGAAGCGGCGGAACTGCTGAGGTATATGAGTGGGGACACGATAAAATATTGAAACTGTTTTACAAGGAATTTAGCAATGATGAGTGGGTCAATCATGAAGCAAAAGTAGGACAAATAGTCCATGAATCGGGTGTTGCCTCGCCGGCGGTATATAAGACGGTTGAGATTGACGGCCGCAAAGGCATAATATATCAGAGAATATTCGGTAAAACAATGATAGAAAACCTCATGGCAAAACCCTGGAATATTTACCATTATGTAAGGAAGACGGCGGAATTGCATTACAATATCCATAAACATTCTGCAAGGGACCTGCCGGCACAGAAGGAAAGGTTTACGTACTTGATAAGGCTTTCTTCCCATTTGCTGGGTTACAGGACAAGAAAGATACTGGATTACATGAAAAGCCTGCCGGACGGTGAAAATATCTGCCATGGGGACCTATATTTGAATAATATAATAGTTTCAGGCAATAAGTTAGTGCCCATTGACTGGGGGAATGCCTATAAGGGGAACCCTTTGGGGGATGTTGCCAGGACAGGCCTGATTATCCGCTCGCCGGCCAGGCCTTATGGTTTTCCTGACGCATTGGTCATACTGTCACATTTTCCCAGAACTCTTGGTTATTGGGTTTATATGAATGAATATATGAGACTTGCAAGTGTTGAGTACAAGGATATTGATGCCTGGGTGTTACCAGTAGCTGCTGCCAAGATCAGCGATAATATACCGGGAGAGAGAGACTGGCTTTTAAATATTATTGATGAACGTCTGGAACAACTATTTTAGGCATTTATTTAGTAACACATACTTGCCCAACTTAGTATTATATAGTATTGCGATGCTTAATGCGAATAGATCTGGCATTGCAGCTGCACCGGCATGACAGTTAAATAAAAATTTTGACTGGTAT
>JAMOAC010000448.1 GCA_023621975.1 Bacillota bacterium
AGAGAAAGGCTCCTCCGGTGAAAACAAAGCACTTCAGTGTATATGGATGGATAAACTTTTCACCGGGGGAGCTTTCTGCTATATAAGTCTGCTATATTAAGATCGTGTTGCTATACAAACCAGTACTGCTATATAAATCTATGTTGTAATATAAATCCGTGTTGCTATATTAGTTTGTGCAGATACATTATAAATCTGTGTATATACTATTGCGGATTGTACATACCTTTGCTTTGCATGTAGTTGAATATATTTTCTCCGTGCTGCTGTTCTTCTTTCTGTATATGATTAAGTACCTGTCTTATATTGGTATCTCTAAATTCAAAGATCGCAGTATCATATGTTCCAGAGACATATTTTTCTGTCATTAGCATGTCGTTACACAGGTCAGCATCGCCTTGATTAGTCAAGCCGCTCTGGCTTAAAGGCTGGTTTTGTGCATTCTGATTGGCCATACTTTGAAAGCTTTGCTGATTTTGCATAAACTGCTGTAGCTGATTGGTCTGCTGCTGTTGATTCATATTTGGTATTTGCCCGCTCATTATTTGATTAATGGTATTTAAGTGCTGCCGTTCTTTCTGAGCAAGGTCTGAAAATAACTGCTTCAACTGTGGATCTTTCGCCTGATTTGCATAGTTGTTATACTTTTTAATGCACAGTTCCTCATGTTTCTTTTGATCCTGCAAAAGGAGAGTTTCTTTTTGAGAAAGATTTACCATACAAATTACACCTCGTATTATAATTTTTACACAATTAATGTTCATAGTTTATATTTCGCAATACATATAAAATTATTCATTCCCAAACTGCAGGGCTAATAAATAAGAGCCGGGCGACGACCAACATTAGCTGCGTCACTACCGGCTCTGTAATAATATTGGAACATTAATAACAATAACATTAAAGCAATAACATTAATAATGAACATTAATAATGACCTGAAGAATTTTATGCATTAGGATAAGCCATAAGCTCTATTTACTTCTTGAATGAATATTATGCCATTGCCCGGCTCATCAATTTGAAGGTCTTTTCTAATGGAAGAAACAATTGCTTCAGTAGATTCTTTCTTGGCCAATATTAATACGACTTCTTTCTCAGGTTCAATTTCCATCGCAAACAGCTTTTGTGTTTCATGAATGCCGGAACCTCTTGCATTAATTATGGTACCGCCTGTAGAGCCGGCTTTGGTTGCGGTTTCTATCACAGACTCCGCCTTGCCTTTATCAACGATTGTAAAAATAGCATTATACATATTACTTTCAGCACCTCTTCTTTCTTCAAAATCCTTGTAATCGGAAACGGATTCCTCACAATTTAAAAATCTTGCTCCTAATAGTTTTGATATATGAATACAAAAAGCTATGCCGTGATTTGGTTTATAAAAATGAAATTCTTTATTAAGCTTTTCAAGTACATCGTAAGCTGTTTGTTTCTCAGCTATCATTAAAACGATTTCTTTCCTTATATCATTTAAATCCAAAAATTCCAGAATGCGGTTTTTTACAGTCCCTTTGCCTAAAAGAATCGTTCCTCCCAATATCCCGTTATGCTTGGCAAATTTAGTAATTTTACTTCCCATTCCGAAATTTACAATTGCATAAATCAACTCAAGTTCCTTGCTATTGGGACACTCTTGTTTGCAAGTTTGTGCTTGCATCTGTTTCCAGGCCTCCCTTTTTGGATTTGGCTTTGAAAATAAGCCCCAAAATTTGTAAGGTAATCAATGGTGTTAGAGCAACCATTGCTATTATCCCAAAACCATCTATTAATACATTTGCTCCTTCTATTGACTCAGCAGCGCCTTGTGCAAAGGCCAAAATAAAAGTCGCGGTCATAGGGCCTGATGCAACACCTCCCGAGTCAAAGGCAACACCCACAAATAGTGTTGGAACAAAAAATGTCATTATTATTGATATTATATATCCAGGCAGAAGATAATGCCACAGTTGAATTCCAGGTACCAATATTCTTAACAACGACATGGCAACTGAAAAACCAATACCAATGGAAAGCGCAACAAGAACGGCCCTTCTTTTTACATAACCGCTGGTAACATCTTCAATTTCATGCGTTAATACATGGACTGCAGGTTCAGCCAATACAGTTACCAGGCCTAAAATAAACCCAATAAGTACCACGATAAATTTATTCTCCAGGGCTGCAAGCTCATATCCAACAACACTGCCTACTTCCATAAAACCTGAATTTACCCCTGATAAGAACAGTACCAGGCCGATAAAAGTATATAATAGTCCTTTTAAAATTTTTCGAAAGGGTTTTTTCTTCAATTTAAACGAAATTTTCTGAAAGACGATAAAAGTGACCAGCAGTGGGAGCATTGCCAAAAGAACTTCACCTGCTATAGTAGGCAAGTTGTATATAAACGGAGCAATAATTGAAGTTGATTCAGATATGCCATATTCAAGGCTTGCTGTAATCTTATCGGATTTTGAGATTATACTCATTACCATAACTGATATAATAGCACCGGCAGATGCAATTCCGACCAGGCCAAAGCTGTCCGTTTCAGAAGCCTGGCTGTCCTTTTTCAGCGAAGAAACACCTAGTGCAAGTGCTAAAATAAACGGTACGGTCATTGCACCAGTGGTTGCACCTGATGCATCAAAAGCTATTGCCAGAAAATGGGGCGATGTAAATATGCCCAGGGCAAAAATGATTAAATATGATATTGCCAGAAACTTGTGAAGGGGAAAGCCAAGTACAATTCTTGCCAGACCCAAGGAGACCATCACCGCAATACCGACAGAGACTACTATAACAATACTTGCTTTTGAAATAAGGCCAGATGTAACAAAACTTACCTGACCGGCAAGAATATGCAAATCAGGTTCTGCAATTGAAATGAAAAAACCAAGCAATAATCCGCTAACAACTACTATCCACATTTTATTTGTTTTAGCAAGGTTTGATCCCATCAGTCTACCGACCGGGGTTACGCCAATATCTACTCCAAAAAGGAATATTGACAATCCGAGAATAATCAGCAATGCACCAATAAGAAACCTGGCTAACATGTGGCTTTCAAGGGGGGTGATGGTAAAATTCAATATCAGTACGAGTATTGTGATTGGCAGGACTGCAAATATTACTTCTTTTAATTTGTCAGTAAGTACATTCAATGTTTCACTTCCTTTCTTTGATATATTGTGATTATACATTTTGTGAAAATATTGCACTGGCCTGTTTTTATCATAAAGATATTATATATTAATTTTTAGATTGCTGCAAACAACCTTATCCTTGAGAACTGTCCTGGGCAATGGAAAACTGTTCCCGGCTATGGGTTCGTTTCCTGATGGCTGCTTTTGAAAAAGTACTTAAATGAGAGAACTGTCCCCATATTTGGATTGTTTTTAGAAAAGTAAATATTGTATAATGTTATAGTTACATATAAAATATGTTTACAAGGCTTAATAAAGGACTTTTAATTTGGTATTTTTTTATATTCAATTATTACAATTGTTTTGTGGTGATCGCTTTTATGATGATTACTTAATGCTCTTAAAAATAAAAAATATAATGTTTATATTTTAGTAGCAAAGCTGATACAGAAAGTTAACAGCCAGGCTAAAATGTGTGGATGCAGTTGTTAAAGAACATGGCTGCAGTTGAAATCATTTAGCTGGGGTTAGAAAACAGCTGGTCAAAATTAACATTTTGGGAGGGAATTCACTATGAGAAGGAATGTATTGGTTGCTCAGTCAGGAGGACCATCACCGGTTATTAACGCATCATTGCAGGGTGTGATAGATGCCTGTCTTTCGTATCCCGATCACATTGACAAAATATATGCGGCATGGCATGGAATAGAAGGCGTGCTCCTTGAGGAATTGATTGATATGACTGCCCAGCCGCGCAGCGAGATCGAGTTGTTAAAGCATACACCTGCTGCCGGTTCAATAGGTACATGCAGGTATAAGCTTGGTGAGGAACAGGAGGAAGATTTCCACAGGATTATTGATGTATTAAGAGCGCATGATATAGGGTACTTTTTCTATATTGGCGGAAACGATTCAATGGATACCGCCAACAAGGTTTCAAAGCTTGCAAGGGAGAAGGGTTATGACCTGGTTGTAACGGGTGTCCCAACAACTATTGATTATGATGTGGGAGATGAAGAATTTAAGATAATTGACCACACACCCGGTTACGGGAGTGCGGCAAGGTACTGGGCATATCTGATACAGAATGTGAATGAGGAAAACCGCGGAATGTGTGTATCCGAGTGTGTTTCGGTTTTACAGGCAATGGGGAGAAAGTCAGGATTTATAACCGCTGCTGCAAGGCTTGCCGACCCCCAAAGAGAAATGCCCCTTCAGCTTTATATGGCCGAGTCCAATCATAATCTTGAGACTCTTGCAGAAAATGTAAACAGGGAACTGCAGCGTTCGGGACGTTGCATTGTTGTTGTGAATGAGGGCTTTGACGTAGGAAATATAGGTGAAGCACGTGACGGATTCGGGCACATTGAATACGGGGCAAGCAAGACAACTGCAGCCCAGGTTGTTACAAACTATCTCAACAGCGTCGGACTTAAAGCAAGAGGCCAGGCTACAGGCCAGGTACCAGGAGTGTTGCAGCGCTCTACTTCAATTTTTTCTTCAAAGGTGGATATAGAGGAGGCATATGAAGTAGGAAGGAAAGCGGTAAAAATAGGAGTTGAAGAAGGTACTGGCTACATGGCTACAATTCTGAGAGCACCCGGCAGTCAGTATAAAGCAGTATATGACAAGGTACCGCTTGGAGTTGTTGCAAATTCTGTGAGGTATCTGCCGAAAAGTTGGATAACA
>JAMOAC010000436.1 GCA_023621975.1 Bacillota bacterium
GCATGTAGCAACTCTTGGTCCCCAGTCCCATCCAAATGCAAACTGTGGCTTTCTGACCGCAACACTCCTTTTATCTCCCCTGTTGACTCTGTATTCATCCTTTTCAGTGACAATACAGTTTATTATTCCGGAAATATCAAGCTCATTTACATATTCCAGGCCGGAAGTCAGTCTCACTAACAGTACATTTTCACCTATCCTGGCAAATGGCTTAATATCTTTCGTAAAAGGGTAGAATGCGCTTTTATGGTGTGAGAGGTGGAATCCGTTTAAAAATATGTCTGCTTCCACATCCAGGGATTCAAATGTCAGTTCAACAACATCATTTTCAAGAAGTTCACTGTCAAGATTAAAGACTTTCTTAAACCACCATGATTTTTTCTCAACCCATTCACATTCATAACAGTTCAGGCCATCCAGAGGTTCTTTTATTATACCGTTTTCAATCAAAGGTACATGAACATCACACGGTACACTGCATTTCATCCAACCGTCTTTTCTATTTAAAACGGCCTGTGCCATTTCTTTATCCCAGGTCAGGTTTTCATATCTTACTTCCCAGTTGTCATTCAAATTTAAAGTTATCATCCAAAATCCCCCCTGAAAAATATCACAACTGTCATGGAACCGTCTCCTGTCACATATTTGCATAAAAAAATACCCGGTTTTAATTATATCCGGGTATACTTTAGCGCAAAATGGAGAGTATTCGGAAAATCTTATAATTTTTTCGGAATCTTTGCTGTCTTAATTTTAGCATGTCCTAATTATAGCACAATCAGTTAATCTGATTCCTTATCTGCCAATGCACTGTTTATCTCTTCCAGTACCAGGTCAACTTTGGGTTTCATGTACTCAAGCCATTCATTCCAATCCCTTTCGATATCATTGGAGCCTATAATCAGCCTCTTTATTTCGTCTTTGATCTCCTGGGCAAAACTTCCGTACTTAGACTTGTTCGGTGTAAAAAGGAAATCAAGTTCCGGGTCTAGTTTTCTAACGCTTTGAGGCGCAGATTTTCTCCACTTAACCCAATCCGTTATATCCTTCTTTAGCTTGTCATCAAAGCTCAGGTTATTGGAAAATGAATACTGTCCTCCATTTGTCCCCATAAGGCAGTATACTGCTGCATAATCCATATAATATGGCCTGATATAGTTGCCGTTTTCATCGGTTTCCCATAACTGCTTGAACTTTCCGTCTACTATATCCCAGTCTTTTCCTTTAATCCCGTAATTGTAGAGCTCTTCCGCCTCACGAGTGCAACACCAGTCCATCATGTAAAGAATTCTTTCCATTTTTTCGTCTTCAATTTTATTATTGAAGGAGGAAGCACTCCAAAATCCATATTCTTCTTCTACCAACGTTTTCCCGTGAGGCCCCAGCACTTTCATTGGAACCACTGCATTTGACGCATTAATGCCGGGATTGCTTTTGGCAAATTTATATCTTAATTGTTTTAACTGATATGCATCAACAGAACCTACCAAAACAGGGGCTTTCCCGGCAACAAAAAGGTTTTCTCCGTCCATGTCGTTCACAGTATAAAAATCCCTGTAAATAACCCCTTCTTCATACAGTTCCTTGCAAATCTTGATTCCTTCCAGCGTTTCAGGTAAAGCAGCCCCCCAAACATATTTACCGTCTTTTTTTACATACGAGGCAAAATAAGGATTTCCCTCCATCATAAAGACATGATCAGGCACAGCCCATGAAGGGCCTACAATCCCGGTGGTTACCCCCGGTCCGTTTCCGCCGGGATCCTTTTCAATACAGGCTTTTACAAAAGCCTTCAGGTCTTCGAAAGTAAATACGTCTTTATCCATGCCAACCTTTATTGCCCAGTCTTTTCTGTAATAAAACTGAACTCCACCCACTTTTTCCATTTCAATATACTCTGTGTAATGGGGAATTACATAAGTTTTTCCGTCCACTTTAAATTTCTCTGTAGCGGGCATATAGCTGAGTACACGTTTCAGATTCGGGAACTTTTCACCAAGTTCCGGTATCTCTTTAAAGACTCCTTCCCTGCACCATTCTGCAAATTTCGCATACTGTTGAGCTCTTAAATCAAACCACAGCACATCCGGTAAATCGCCTGATGCAATCCATGCATTACACTTTTCGTTCCAGTTTTCCCATGTTACCGGTATGTACTGAATATCTACATTGAACTTGTTTGAAATATATTCATACATTGGGTCATTTCCGGCTTTGTCTCCGTGAATGTGCGGGTAAGTGATAGTGAATCTCTTGCTAAAATCAGGCTTATTATCCTGTGCCTGTGTCTCTTCGCCGTTTGATTTTAAAATATCAGCATTTCCCCCTGATTTATCCTGAGGTTCGTTCTGATCGGAATAATTGTATCTGCTACAACCGATAAGCATTAAAAAGACCAACATTACTGTACATAAAAGTCCAAGTGCTTTTCTAAACACAAGACTTCAACTCCTTTTCGATCCTGTATCACCGGTCAGGATCGTATTATCTTTATTAAACCTCTTCTCTTCCTCCCAGTTCTTTACCGGCAAGCGGATTCTGACACTTGTTCCGACATTTTCCTTGCTGTCGATTTCCAGGCCGTAATTATCTCCAAAATATAATTTGATACGCTTATTTATATTGAAAATACCTATACCCACATCTGTCTTTATACTACCGCTCCTTATATCAGTGTCTGTACTGTTAAGAAGTTTTTTGATATCTGACAATGTATCGGCATCAATACCTTTTCCGTCGTCAGTCACCTCAAAAAATATCATTCCGCTTTCTTCCAGTCTCCCTTTTACAGTCAGCTTACCCTTCCCTTTCTTTCGCTCCAGTCCATGGTATATGGCATTTTCTACAATCGGCTGAAGAATCATTTTGACAATGCTCATGTCCAAAATAGATTCATCAATATCAATTTCAGTTATGAATTTCCCACCGTAGCGGATTCCCATTATGTTAAGATAATGCTTGATACATTCCACTTCGTCCCTTACTTTTACAATTTCACCGCCTTTAATGCCATACCTGAAAATTTTTATTAATGATGCGGATATATTTACGATATCCATATTTCCGCAGGCAAGTCCCATACTCTGTATGCAATTCAGCGTATTATACAGGAAATGCGGGTTAATCTGGCTTTGCAACGCTGAAAGTTCTGCCTGTTTTTTTGATAATTCCATCTCATAAAGGGAAGACTGGGTATTTACAATTTTCCTGGTCATTTCATCAATCCGGCACAACATTTTATTAATGTTATTAGCCAAATTGCCTATTTCATTAGCTTCAGGCAGATAAAGCCTTTTATGAAGATGGCCGTCTTTCAGTGACTCAAGGAAATCTGCGATTTTCGATACGGGCCCCATAACATTCCTAAAGAACAATACGCTTATGAACATCATCAAAGACGACATTATTATAGCCGTAATAACTCCAAAATTCCTTAATGACCTGAGATCTCCAGTAACTTCATTAACAGACAGTACACTGATCATCTGCAGACCCATCGGTTCAAATTCCCTGCTTTTTATAACGGAATAAGCTTCACTGCCGGAACCACTTTCATCATGATTGAGAAGGTCATACTTTTTCCCTATGAGATCCACCTTATTGGATGCTATAATTTTCTCTTCCCTGTCCTTTATCAAAAAAAATGAATCCTCTGACAGAGAAATTCTTGCAATAGTATTTTGAATGTCATCAGTTTTATTAATTAATATGCAGGTTCCTATTTTTTCCCTCGGTTTTGTATTTTCAGCAATTGAATAAATGGGTACTATATAAGCATATAAAAAGATTCCCGAATCATAACCTTCTTCGAATGCCGAAGTAAATATTGCCTCGCTGAAATCCTCTTCCATAAAGTTATACTTACTGGCAAGATTCTCAATAATTTTGTAATCGTCCGCTGAATATAAGCTGAATGTCCTGTTTTTTGAATCCACCAGGATGATATTGCGTATATTGCTACTGGTTGAATTCATATAGTTCATACTGTTCTTAATTGTATCATACAACTGCATGCGCAACAACGGTTCGTCGGTAACCAGGTACTCCTGTATATACTTGTCATAGGCAACGGTCATTGCAGCTTTTTTGATATCACGGGTTGAAGTAGTCAACTTTTCTTCAACCTGGCTCATAATGTTTTCTATATAGTTATTTGCTTTTTCCTTGACAATTCTGTTATACCCTATATTGTACACAAACTGCACAAAAATGATTATTACCAGAGCAAGCAGAACCATCAATGTAAGCTGATGGCTCAGTTTCATTCTTTTTAACACAATTACAGACATACTCCTTTCGGTACCCGGCAAATTCACTTCTCAGCTTTTCTGTACTGAGCAGGTGTAACACCGTGGTATTTTTTAAAGATACTGTTGAAATAATAATAGTCGCTGTAACCCGTTTCTTCGCATATCTGATCTATTGTCAGCCTTTTGTTTTCAAGCAGCTCCCTTGCTTTTTTCATTCTCAGTCCTGTAACATATTCTGAAAAAGTGCATCCCGTAACTTTCTTGAATAATTCGCAGCAGTAGGTGAAATTTATATAGAACTTGGAAGAAAGCTCTTTCAGGTACAATTTTTGAGTAAAATTTTTGTTTACATATTCAAGCAGTTTTTCAAAATTTTCGTTAACTCCGCTGCTCTCAGGTACGGAATCCTCCTCAATTGCAAGCTGGCAGAGAAATCTATACAGAAATTCGCAAAGCGAACCCAAAGTCCTGAACTTTTCTATAATCTGATAATAATTCATAAATTCAAATTCATAACTAATGGCCCTGTTCCTGTAA
>JAMOAC010000174.1 GCA_023621975.1 Bacillota bacterium
ATTATTTCAACTCCTTTGCTATTGATTTAATAAGGGACAATATTTCATCATGGCCAAATCCCAGTTCGGTCATATTTTTAAGAAAAACCCGTACATGCTCCTGAGCAAGCTTGTTTTTAACCTGATTAACCTTCTCAATGTCTTCTGTTACAAATCTCCCACTTGTGCGATTGCTGTACAACAGCCCGTCTTCTTCAAGCTTTGAAAGGGCTCTTTGCATGGTATTGGGATTAACTGAGGCTTCCCTTGCGAGGTCTCTTACTGAAGGCAGCTTTGAGCCTAGGGGATAGACGCCTGAGCAAATTTTCAGCTCTATTTGTTCTATCAACTGGGAATAAATGGGACGATCAGCTTTTAATTCCCAGGGCATTAAACCACTCCTTTGTATTATTGTATTAAGCGCTTAATACAATGATACAATGATATTTTTTCATTGTCAATAGATTTTGGGAAAATTTTTTATTCAAAGAAAACTGTGCTTGAAGGGTAATAATCTGAAAAAATCTGCTCAGGGGGAAGAAAAAAATCCGCCTGATAGACAGGAAGCTGGTGAGCTTGTTTTAAGCTAATTAATTTGCATTTGCAAAGCCAATAATCATTGAGAAACAGGAATTGACAGTTATATGATGATAACTTATAATAAATACATACAAATTATTATTTAAATACGTTTTAAACATAACAAATACATAATAATATCAATACCATTTCGGAAGGCAGAGGATATGTACAATGAAACTGGATAAGCAATCAAATACACCCCTTTATCTTCAGCTTAAAAATATAATAATAAACAAAATAAGGATAGGTGAGTTTAAGCCCGGCAGTTTTATACAAACTGAAGATGAATTATGCAGGGAATACGGAATAAGCAGATATCCGGTAAGACAAGCACTGGGAGAACTTGTGAAGGAAGGTTATCTAGTGAGAACCCCGGGAAAAGGAACAGTGGTAAACCCTGAACTGTCCATGCAGAAGCAGGAAGATAAGAAAAAAATGATAGGATTGATATTAGCCAGCAATAAGGCTTTTTCAGGAGATATTATGTCAGGCTTCGAGAAAGAAGCCAGAAAGAGGGGATATTTAACTATATATGGTTGTTCGGAAGGTATAGCTGAAGAAGAACTGAAGTGTATTGACATGATTGCTGAGTCAGGAGCAAGCGGCATCGTTGTTTACCCTTGTAATGAAAGCAGGATAGAGAGCAGATTGGAAAGCTTGAAAGAAAAAGGAATATATGTTGGAATACTTGACCGAAATCCAGGGCTGAAGGATATAGACTACACAGGTTCAGACAACGTAGGAGGTGCTTACACGGCAGTAAGGCATATTGCCGAGCAGGGCTTCAGAAATGTAGTGTTTGTATCGGATATGTCCAATGTTTCTTCAATAAATGAGAGAATGGAAGGTTATATGAAAGCAGTTGAAGACTATGGGCTTAATCCTCTCACTCGAATAAGCATAAATGAAGATTTCACAAGGTACTATCAGTATAAACACCGCTTTTTTATAGAAAAACTGAAGGAAGAACTGGAGGAACTGAAAAGCAGCCTTCCTGTTGGCATTTTTGCAGTTAATGACAGTGTGGCCTTACATTGTATCAAGGTTCTTGAGTCAGAGGGGGTGGAGATAGGAAAGGATGTGGGAATTATAGGATTTGACAATGTACCGGAGGGGGGGTATTCAAGCATACCTTTAACTACAGTTGCACAGAATGGTGTTCTGCTTGGGCAGACAGCCGCTGATATTGCAATTAATAAAATCGAGGGCAGAACTAATCAGGTGTACAGGTCAGTAATACCTACGCAGCTAATAATCAGAAAATCCTGTGGAGAGGGCATGTAAGTAGGAGGGGGTAGTATTTTGATGAGTAAGCATCTGTCAATTCTCAAAGATTTGAAAAGTAAATGCAATAACTACTGGGGCATCAGAATAACTTCACAGCTTGAATATGCGTATAAACTTTCAAAAGTTAATCATTGCAAGTTTCATGAGTTAATTAATGAAACGGTTGATTTCATTAAGAGCGAATATGACAGGGAAGGAACAATTACAAAATCTGTTGCAATAAAAGCGGAAGGCATGATGGCGGAACTGGCTGAAAGGGCAAAAAGCTTCAGGGTTATATGTGCAGCCCATGCACACATTGACATGAACTGGATGTGGGGATTCCATGAAACTGTGGCAGTTACCCTTGATACATTCAGGACAATGCTTGATTTGATGGAGGAGTATCCGGAATTTAAGTTCTCCCAATCCCAGGCTTCCGTATATAGAATTGTAGAAGAGTACGACAGTTCAATGCTGGAGGAAATTAAAAAAAGGGTTAAGGAAGGGCGATGGGAGGTTACGGCATCTACATGGGTGGAGACGGATAAAAATATGCCAAATGGTGAGAGCCTGGCAAGGCACATACTTTACACAAAAAGATATCTTTCCAGGCTGCTTGATATAGAAACTGAAAATCTCAAAATAGATTTTGAGCCTGATACCTTCGGCCATAATATAAATGTACCGGAAATACTTAGTAAAGGCGGCGTAAAGTATTACTATCATTGCAGGGGTTATGAAAAACACAACATATACATATGGAAATCTCCTTCAGGAAGTTCCGTTTTGGTGTACAGGGAGCCTGACTGGTATAATTCCGGCATTGAACCATCCATGGTGCTGCATGTACCGGAATTCTGCACGAAACATGGTATTGATACTGCATTGAAGGTTTACGGAGTTGGAGACCATGGAGGAGGACCTACAAGAAAGGATATAGAGAAAATTATCGATATGGCTAAATGGCCTGTTTTCCCAGAAATAAGATTCGGAACTTTCAGAGAGTATTTTGGTATACTGGAAAAAATCAGGGATAAGCTGCCTGTAGAGGAAAACGAACTGAACTTTATATTTACAGGTTGTTATACTACCCAGTCAAGAATTAAGATGTCAAACAGGATCAGTGAAGCAAAACTGCATGAAGCTGAATGCTTCAGCAGCTTGTCCGCTGAATTTGCCGGCGGCAATTATAAGAACGAGGCATTTAAGAAAGCATGGGAAAATGTATTGTTTAATCATTTCCATGATATTATTCCGGGGTCCGGGGTAATTGATACAAGGGAATACGCAATGGGACTATTTCAGAAGACAGTAGCAATAGCAAACACCGAGGCAAGTACAGCACTCAGGAATATTGCTTCCCGCATCGACACTTCAGGGCTTTTTGTCGAGGAAGATATCAGGTATACGACGTCTGAAGGCAGCGGTGTGGGATATGGAATTGCAGAGTTTGGACTGCCTCAGGCTGAAAGAGGAAGGGGGAAGAACAGGATATTCCATTTCTTTAACCCATCACCTTATGAGCGTAATGAGGTAGCCGAGATAACGGTATGGGACTGGGATGGAGATAAAAGCAAAATAGTATTCAGGGACAGCAGTGGAAATACAGTACGTCATCAGGTTATAGGAGATACGAAACATCAGCCGGAAGACAGCAGGTACTGGAGCCACAAGGGTTTAAGAATACTGGTGGACGTATCGGTGCCTGCATATGGTTATAGCACATATACTATGTCGGAAATGGATCCTGATGATGTGGAAGTTGATGTAAATTCATATCCAAGGGTTGAACATATCGAAAAGTATGTATTGGAAAACAGCTGCATAAGAGCGGAATTTGACCCCCGAAATGCTGCCCTGGTTTCGCTGGTTGATAAAAAAACCGGCAGAGAAATGCTTGATGGAAAAAGGCCTGCAGGAATTTTCAGACTTATTGAAGAGGACGACTGCAAGGGGATGACTGCCTGGGTTATAGGAAGGTACATGCGCATTTACAATCTGAATTCCGAAGAAAATGTTAAGATACTTAATGCAAGCATTGACAGTAAATCCCTGCGGCAGTGGATTGAATACGGAATTAACTTCAGGAATTCCAAAATAAAAGTAAAGGTATCCCTTGACAAAGACTCTTCGAGGCTGGACTATGACGTTGAATGTGACTGGCAGGAGAGAGCTGCCATAGGGGAATTCATACCCCAGCTGAATTTCTTTATGCCTTTTGGATATGAATGTGAAAAATACAGGTACGACATACCCTTTGGTACTATTGAGAGACAGGGCATGGACATGGATGTGCCCGCCAACAGCTGGATTTTTGGAGTACCTAAGGATAACGGCGGCAAAGGTATTATGATTATTACCCAGACAAAATATGGTTTCAGGGGCAATGCAAATTCAGCGGCTTTAACGCTTATAAGAAGTTCGTATGATCCGGACCCGTACCCGGAAAACTGCATACACAACATCAAGTTTGCCGTAAATATTGCTGACCAGGCTTCAAATTACGAGTTAATAAGGCAGTCCTTTAATTATAATCATGCTATAAAGTTCCTTTCGGGTACTGCGCATGAAGGCAACCTGCCTTTGCAAAAAAGCTTTATAACCATGGAATCCGGTAATGCAGTTATTTCAGCAATTAAAA
The DNA here is from genome assembly GCA_023621975.1 of Bacillota bacterium. The sequence goes on from JAMOAC010000174.1 coordinate 4,472, forward strand.
TGCGCGAGGAGAATTCAGGTAAAGCAGCTATGATAATCAGGGCATATGAGACCGAAGGCAGCAGGACAAATGCGGTCTTTCATTTTGACCGGGTAATTGGCAGGGCTTATTATGTAGATATTAACGAAAATGCTGTTGATACAGGATTAAACATTTCCATTGATGGGCATAAAGTTGAATTTGAAATTGATGCATATAGCGTCGCAAGTGTTTGCATTGAATTTGCAGACAACTGAATTGTTGCGCCGGATAATAGTAGTGGCTTGTTTGATTTTATGCGAGGTTGAAAGAATGGTTTAATTCTTTCAACC
>JAMOAC010000533.1 GCA_023621975.1 Bacillota bacterium
AATATTTATTTTTAGAGCAGGTTTCAGATCTCTTCCCAAAGAACTTATTGAAGATTCTGCGCGGATTGATGGAGCCAATGATTTAATAATATTTTGGAAGATTGTTTTTCCATTAAGTCTTCCAATGTTTGCAACCTTAACATTGTTTACAGCTGTAGGTCATTGGAATGATTACATGACTGCCGTTCTATTCATTAATGATAGTGATTTAATGCCCATGCAAACGTTTCTGTATAATATGCTTACCAGTTTGGAAACTTTAAAACAAATGAACATTGGTGCGCAGGTGGATGTTTCAATGTTGTCGTCAACAGTAAAGACTACACCTCAGTCTATAAAAATGGCAACAATAATAATTACGTCTATGCCAATTATAATGTTATATCCTTTTTTACAAAGGTACTTTATAAAAGGCATATTTGTTGGCTCTCTCAAAGGATAATGAAAGAAGTAGGGGGAACATGGAAAAGGAATGATAATAGAGGAAGTGGCAAAGCAATATCGGGTTTTGATAGATTGCTTGAGATAAAAAGTGAGGTATTACTGTAGCGGGTTGATAAGTTAGAGTGTATAATTTGGTAGGTGGGCTGAATTCCATAGCTTTGAGTATAAGTGCTCATATTAATGGTTTTCTCAAATTTATGCATATAATACATAGTATTCATAGTATTACAGTAATTAATTACAGTAATGTGCTATGACCAATACTAACAGTAACCATACTTTGTGGTTTATAGTACCATGCTCATTACAATATATACTTGTATGATAATCGAATATGGTGCGGCATAAACATCTAAAATACTCATGATAAAGAAAAGCGGTTTTCTTCAGCTGTTAGATATACTTAACATCTATTTTTACTAACTGGCTAGATATAGTACCTTATACTTGTTAGCTTGTTTACGAAGGTGCTTTTGCTTCACCTGTCACTGAGGTTTTAGCAATCAGAGTTATTTACATAGGCGATACATTTTTATAGTTGATAATTAACTCAAATTCCCACTGCACCATTTAGCCAATTAAACCTTAGCCTTATAGTTATGACTGTCACCTTCAATGGCCTCACATAGACATTTTTTCATCTATTTGTTATTTATAAGGCGGCATCTTTTGTTCCAGGAATGACCCGTTACAGGCCTGTTCCCTCAAAGTTTATTCTTTATTGTCGACGTCTAATATTTAGTGGAGAAGATTAACTATCGTCTTATGAGATGTAAGTACTAAAACATGCTGATATGGTAAGATTTGTTTTCATTATGCTTGTTAGAATAATCAACATATTTAGGCAAATACATATAAATTATTCTGTTACCTTGATAAGGTAGTATCAGAGGAGGATGAGTTTTATGATAAAAGGAAAAGTGATCAATACATGGGAAGTAAAGCCTTTTGTATGTGATCAAACGTATTCTTCAAAAATGCTTTTGGATGATATTGTGGCAGGGACAAAAACAATACATATTAACGAGGGTACACTGAAGGGGGGAGGCAGTACACCGGGTGGAGTACATGCTGCTAATGAAATATACTATGTGGTTAAGGGTGAAGCAGTACTGCATCTTGGTGATGATTTAATAGACATTAAGCCAGGAAGTTTAGTATTCATTCCTGCAGGAGTATTTCACTCCCTTGACAATAAAAGCGAAACTAAAGATTTTGTCTTATTAACCATATGGGAAGATGCAAAATATAACGAAGTATATCATACACGCTTAAAGGCATGGGGAAAGTCATTTAAAACAATTTATGAAGATTGAAGATTAATAATGGCTTCACGAGGGAGGATTATTTAAGGCTTTAATTACAAGCAGCCATTCAGAATACTAAATGAGCTAGAAGGACAAATGTTGTTAAGGACCATAAATTTGAGTAAAAGGATGCAAAAAACTGCATTTAAAGTTTTCGTTTATCGTTGTGGAGCAATCTAGAATCTAAAGTCAGCTTTAATTAAATTTGCTATTCGGGTATTAAATCCTTATACAGATTATTGTTTAGGGAAAAGTTACTATAAAACTTAAGGAGGTAGATTTAATATGATAACAAAAACAGTACGTGCAAGCGAATTTGCAAAGCTTGACAGCAATGTTTATACCGGCGGAGGTACCGACGATACTGCAGCATTGCAGGCTATCCTTGACAAGGCGCCCGAGTGGGGCGGTTTGCATCTAGTTATGGACGGTGCGGCGCTGGTCACCGGACTAAATGTACACTCTAACACTACAATCGAGTGTCTCAACAAAGACTGCGGCTTCTTCCTGAAATCGGGCTCAAACCGGTCTATAATCGAAAACGCTGATATTGACTATGACGTCAGACGCAACAGGAATATCTCTCTCATTGGTGGCACTTATAACCATAACGCAAAAGGCCAAGAGCACCATGTGTATGTCAATGACGCAAAAAAAGGATTTGGTGGTGGTAAACGTAAATTCCCGCGCGGCGAAGAGTACATCAGTTATACATTTGCAATCCGCATGATCGGCGTTGAAAACCTTTTGATGCGTGATGTGACGATCCGCAATCAGCGCGCGTGGGCGATGGTGACCTGCAATTTCTTTAACGTCGTCATGGAGAATATTTTCATCGATCTTCCGGAGAAGATGCATGCCCAGAACCAGGACGGACTACACTTTCACGGTCCGGGTCAGTTTTTAACAATACGCAACATTGCCGGCGATGCGGGCGATGATTTTATTGCTCTTGCTCCCGACGAGCACGACTGCGTGTCCGATATAACGGACGTGCTTATTGACGGCGTATTCCTTAACAATGCTGATCAGGGTATTCGACTGTTGTCGGCAGCACATGGCCGGCTTGACCGCGTTACTATCCGCAATGTAACGGGTACATATCGCAGCTTCGGTTTCTATATGAACTCTTGGGAGCCCAATGACGTCGGAGGAAATTTCGGAGATATAGTCTTTGAAAACATAGATCTGCGTCCGACAGAACCCAACTATGACTATCGTCCACCGTTTTTGTTTCAGGCCGGGGGCAATTTCGAGCATCTGACCTTCCGCAATATCCGCGACCATTTCTCTCAAAGCCCACGCACTTTGTTTGAACTCAGCAGCCCTTTCCACACGCGCTCACAGGAGCTCTGTCGTACACATATAAAGGAATTGACCATAGACGGGTTGACAGTGCTTTCCGACGATGCGCCGACCGTGCCTGCAATTTTTGTTGATGCCGCTGTTGACAGGATGATACTTCGCAATATTGACATCAGCTACGGCCGGCAATCGGATGTTCCCTTCATTGATTTCGGAGGTTACGGTGACATCGGCACGCTTGTTGTAAATGGTTTGGTGGCAAACGGTCTAAGCACTTTTGTTACACCTCAAAAGGGCAAGGTAGACCATACAATAATGTGGAATACTTATATTGCAGACGCAAATTAAGAGACAAACCAAAGTGAATTTATCTTATCTATGGTCTTTGAAAATACACTGCTGAACAAAGTTAGTAAAAACATGCTGAGAAACAAAATGGTAGCTTAAAGCATTGCTTTAAGGAGCGTATATCGCTTCCGTAAGGGCTGTCAAGGGCAAAATTTTGTCCGGTTCACGCCGACCCTTGACAGCCTTACTCCAGCGGTTTAAGTGAGGGTTAAGCGGTGCAATGGATATAAGTAAACAAAATGTTTTCTTATACATTGGTGTAGAATTTGAGCCTCGGCAAGAAGAACCGGATAGACAGGATGAAATAACATCATAAGGGCAAATACCATGTCTAGGAGCTTGACTGACATCCACCTCATGTGCAGACAGTACCAAGGAATTAGGAGCAAAGACCCTGTTAGAAATGAGAGGTTTGTTATCTGAGAGAATGTTGATGCCGAGAGCCGTGATAAAAAGTGTTTATAATGGTGTTGCTGCAAATTGAGATATGCATAATTATACATGAATGAAAATGTTTGAAAATGCAGTTCATATGGCTTTTATTAAAAAGGTGAAAACCTTACGAATGTGTGAGAAACAAGATAAAAACAAAGTAATACTAGGGAGAAATTTAATAAGGAACTTATATTTTGGCGAGGTAAAATAGACATGATGTACTTTAAGTTGTGACTTTAAAGAAACAAAAAGTAATCAATGAAATACATGCTCATGAGGGAGTGGTTATGTCTCTACTCAAATACATAGATATATTGAGGGTTTACTATCTGCCTTTGAAATTGTAAAGAATAATAGTTTAAGAGTAGTTTATTAGCTTGGTGTCTAAGAAATTTCAAGTAGTTTCATAAATTTTGGGATATATGAAGCTATTTGAAAGAAATAAATAGTAAAATTATTTATTTGGATAGGAGAGTGAAGAATATGATGAAGGTTAATCTGGAAAACAAAGTTGCCATTATTACTGGTTCAACTTCAGGGATTGGACGTGGAATGGCTTATATGTTTGCTAAAAACGGAGCGGCTGTTGTCGTAAATGGTACCAATGAAGAGAGAGGAAAGCAGGTTGTAGAAGAAATCATAGTTAACGGTGGTAAAGCCATATTTATAAAAGCTAATGTAGGAGATCCAAATGAAGTCCAGGTAATGGTAGACAGAACAATTGAAGAGTTTGGTAAGATAGATATTCTAATAAATAATGCTGGGATTAATGTGGATATGAAAGAGCGCAGGCCTATTCATGAATTTTCAGATGAAATGTGGAAAAAAATAATTAATGTTAATCTTGACGGTGTTTACTATTGCAGTAAAGCAGCTCTTAAGTATATGACAAAGAATGGCAGTGGAAAAATTATTAATATCAGTTCAATCGTAGGAGC
>JAMOAC010000133.1 GCA_023621975.1 Bacillota bacterium
ATAATGATAAAGTTATTGAGGTGTATTTTAATGGAATAGGCTTTAATGAGTGTAACCTCAAGGTGTACAGAATAGATTCGGAACATGCAAGTTATATAGATAATCCGCACAGTGAAGAGCTGGAAGTTGTTGAACAACATTTATTCTGCAATTCACGGAATATTACATGGTCAGGGCTTATACCTGCAAATGGAGTTGTTTATTTTGTAATAGAAAGATGCTTGTAACGAAAATGCAGGATTTAGAAAAAGTCACATCTTAATGATGTGTCCCTGAAAGAATGTTTTTGTTGAAAAATATGCAAATGTAATTGTTAATTTGTTAACAAAATGTTATAATAATTATGTCAAATATATGCGCATGTTTATATGCATGATTTACTTGTTTGGATAATATGTATAACTTGAATTTTAACGTGAATAGAAGGGACAGGTTGATAAAATGAAGGTCAGGGATATTGCCCGTATCTTGGATGCAGAAATACTTGTAGATGGCGGTAATTTGGATTACGATGTATATAGTGCATTCGGATCTGACTTAATGAGTGATGTAATGGCATATGTAAAGGAAAGCGTCGTGCTCCTGACAGGGCTTGTCAATCCCCAGGTTGTGCGCACTGCCGAGATGATGGACATCAAGGTGATCTTGTTTGTGAGGGGAAAGAATTTGCCTCAGGCTATAATTGACCTGGCAGAGCAAAAGGGAATAACCATAATGAGAACAAAACACTCAATGTTTGTAGCGTGTGGGAAACTTTACTGTGCAGGACTTACAGGGAGAGGTGTCTGAAATTGAGTGGCGGCTCCATAAGGCTAAATTATAACATACCTGCAAATGATTTTACATTTGCCGGTGAAGCATCCAGCAATGTGAAAAAAATCCTTATACAGCTTGGGATTGAGCCGGGAATTGTAAAAAGGACTGCTATCGCCATGTATGAGGCTGAAATAAATGCCGTAATACACGGCGGTGGTGGAATTGCTGATGTAGAGATTTCCCATGAAAAAATAACCATTTGTATAAAAGATGAAGGGCCGGGTATTCCCGATGTGGAATTGGCCATGCAAGAGGGTTATTCCACAGCCCCAGAATATATAAGGGAGATGGGATTTGGAGCCGGCATGGGCCTTCCCAACATTGACAGGTGTGCGGATAAATTGCAGATAGATACCGAGGTGGGGAAGGGAACGACTGTGAAAATAACAATAAACATCAATTAATGAAGGGTGATTTTGTGGGTGGATATTTTCATTCTGTAACTTTGGATGAGGAAAAATGCAGGGGCTGCACAAACTGTATCAAAAGATGTCCTACTGAAGCAATAAGAGTGAGAAAGAGCAAGGCAAGGATTATAAACGAACGTTGCATTGACTGCGGAGAATGTATCAGGATATGCCCCTACCATGCCAAAAAAGCCATATCGGATCCCTTCGAAACAATATTTTCATATAAGTACCGGATTGCTATTCCTGCGCCTACTCTGTATGGCCAGTTTAAGGGTAACTTCACCAGAGCTCACATACTTGCTGCTTTGAAAAGCTTAGGATTTGATCAGGTGTATGAGGTTGCAAGATCTGCTGAGATTGTAAGCGAAGCTACAAGAAGGCTTATTGAGAAGGGAGATTTCCCCAGGCCTCTTATCTCTTCCGCGTGTCCTGCTGTAGTAAGGCTTATCCAGGTAAGATTTCCAAATCTGATTGGAAACATATTGAAACTTGAGTCCCCGATGGAAGTAGCAGCAAAAATAATTAAAAAGGAAATAATAAGCAAGAATATTGCTTCAGCGGATGATATCGGCGTGTTCTTTATCACGCCGTGTGCCGCGAAAGTTACCAGTGTAAAAGCTCCGTACGAGAAGGAACGGTCTGCCGTGGACGGCGTGATTGCCATCAGTGACATATTTATCAGACTCACTAAGGCTTTAAATACCGTAAAGCCTGATGAAAGTCTTGAACAGGCCGGATACGAAGGGATAAGGTGGGCAAGCTCAGGCGGCGAAGGTTTGGCCCTGAGAAATGACAGGTTTCTGGCTGTGGACGGAATACACAATGTTATTACGATATTGGAAGAAGTTGAAAAAGACAAGCTGGAGGACGTAGATTTCATTGAAGCCCTTGCCTGTGTGGGCGGCTGCCTGGGAGGGCCGCTTACTGTGGAAAATGCATATGTGGCCAAGACGAGGCTGAAAAAACACATGGAATATGCAAAGAAACACCGTATTTCAAAGCATATTCCATTCGATAAATATGAGGAACTGGTATGGACGTCGGATTTAAAGTACAAGCCTATATTGAAACTGGATGAAGATTTTGCTGCTGCAATGAAAAAGCTTGAAAAGCTTAAAATGATAAATGACGAACTGCCGGGACTTGACTGCGGAGCTTGTGGAGCACCAAGCTGCAGGGCTCTTGCAGAAGACATAGTAAGAGGTATGGCTGATGAGACTGATTGCATCTTTAAATTAAGGAGCAGGGTACGTGCCCTGGCAATGCAAATGGCGGAACTGGAAGCAAAAATGCCTCCGGTGTTGGACAGGATCATGGGGAAAAAAGAGGATGATAAAAAAAATGAAAGTTAAGGAACTTGCACAAAAACTTGGCATGAAAGTATTTACCGGAAAAGAATCTCTTCAAAAGGAGATATCCGGAGTGTACGTTTGTGATCTTTTAAGCTGGGTAATGTCTCATGCGGAAAAGGGCAACGCCTGGATTACAATACACACTCATTTGAATATTGTGGCAGTAGCCTTGTTGACGGAGGTATCCTGTGTCATAATTCCTGAAAATATTGCCGTTGAAGAAAATACCATAAGGAAAGCGGAAGAGGAAGATGTTGCAATTTTGGGCTCATCAATGAGCGCATATGAGCTGTGTTACAGGATACACGAACTGTTAGATGATTCGCTGGCCAAATAACGGGTTTTTGTAGGGTATCGGCCAGAGAGGTTGCTTATATGGGGTGGAAGGGGGGACTGCCTTGAGGGCTGCAGTGGACCTTCATATACATTCAGCATTATCACCTTGTTCCGACAACAGCATGACACCAAATAACATCGTGAACATGGCACAATTAAAGGGACTGGATGTTATTGCCGTTACGGACCATAATTCGGTGGAAAATGCAAAGGCTGTGTTAAATTGCGCAAAGAAGGCCGGTATTGTTGCTGTTGCCGGAATGGAGGTAGAGACGAGGGAAGAAATTCACGTAGTTTGCCTTTTTCCGGGCATAGAAGAGGCTTTGCACGTTCAGGGAATTGTATATGATTCGCTACCCCATATAAAAAACAGGGTGGATATTTTCGGTGAACAGTTAATAATAAATGAAAATGACGAAATTACGGGAAGTGTTGACAGACTGCTTCTTACAGCTACAAATCTTGGCCTGGAAGATATTTTCCTGATTATGAAGCAGGTTGGCGGTGCAGCCATACCGGCTCACGCAGACAGGGAATCCTATGGCATAATTGGACGACTTGGAACCATTCCGGATAATCTGGGCATTAAATATCTTGAAATATCAAGCACTTGCAATGAATATGAATTCAGGAAACAGTTTGGAATTGCAGAGGAATACAAGCTGTTAAGATCTTCAGATGCTCATTCTCTGGGTTACATCCTTGAGAGGGAAAGTTTTTTGGAAGTAGATGAAATAAGTGTAAGAGGACTTTTAAATGCATTGAAATAGAAGTTTTTTGTATACAAAACACTTTTTTATTCTGTGAAATCCCATAATAAAGGCATTTCCAAGCGTCGAATAATAATAAAGATTGTTAAAAAATTGTTGAATATATAGTGATAGTTTGATATAATGTAGATGTATTATGGTTTGTTAAATGCTTAACATTACATTAATGCTAATACTTAACAATTAGCTAATATTAGTGATTTTTTTAATGTTTTTTTTGTTACTAATTTAACAAAATTAATTATTTTCAGGGAGGTTTTGTGTATGGGTGAGCAGGTATGCTGCTGTGGTAGCATAGATGAGAAAGAAAAGAAGTTACAGGAAATCATTGAAAAGTACAAGGATACGAAAGGCGCTTTAATTCCTGTACTTCATGAAGCTCAGGAATTGTATGGATATTTGCCGTTAAGTGTTCAGAAGAAAATATCGGAGGGTCTGAATGTATCTCTTGAAGAGATCTACGGAGTTGTAACCTTCTATACCCAGTTTTCACTTAATCCAAAAGGAAAATACAGAATTCAGGTTTGTCTTGGAACTGCATGCTATGTAAAAGGTGCAGCTCAGATTCTTGAAAAGTTACAGGAGAAGCTGGGCATTCACGTGGGAGAATGTACAGAAGACGGCCTGTTTTCTCTTGACGGGTGCAGATGTGTAGGTGCCTGCGGGCTTGCTCCTGTTATGATGATAAATGATGAAGTTTATGGAAGGCTTGTGCCTGATGATATTGAAGGTATTCTTGAAAAATACAGAAAAATGGGATAAGACAGTAACTTCAGGAGGATTTGAAAAGTTTGAAGGATTTGTCTCTGCACTTGCTTGACATAATCAGAAATTCCACTGCTGCAGGTGCACGTAATATAAGAGTTGAAATATTAGCTGACACCGGTAAAGACCAGCTGAGATTCATCGTTGAGGATGACGGAAAGGGAATGGACAGTGAGTTGTTGAAAAGGGTGACCGATCCTTTTACAACAACCAGGAGTACAAGAAAAATAGGAATGGGAATACCTCTGCTTAAGGCATCTGCTGAAATGTCTGCAGGCGAACTTAAAATTGATTCAGTTAAA
>JAMOAC010000510.1 GCA_023621975.1 Bacillota bacterium
AGTACAATTATAATTGTATTTCTGTTTGACAACCAAAACATCTGCGATTGAAAAACATCTATGTAGTTTTTTACTCCGACAAATCCCGAGCTGGCAAAACCGTCGTGATTTTGCAGGCTGATTATCAACTCAGGAATTAGAGGAAAAATCACAAATGCTGTAAATAATAACAGCCCGGGAAATGCGAATATAAAAATCGACGTCTTAGTGCTGAAATACTTGTTCATAGTGATTCTCCAGTCGTTTCTCAGAAATTTTCTCCCTCAGCACCGCCGCAAATTTGCCTGCGGTGCCGGGGAAAAATTACATTGTTTAAATTTACATTCTCTTAATTAATTCTCATATATTAGTTAAACCAGTATATTAGTCAAACCAGGTGTTTCCCTTCCATATCTTGTTGAAGTCCTCAACGAACTGTTCTGCAGAATAGTCTCCGGTCATAAGGTTTGCACCCAGGTTGGAATGTTCGGTTGCAGCCTTAGTATCCAGGGCATTAAGATGATAAGTTGCAAGTTTGACTGATGCGTTCTCGAAATGCTCAATATTTTTCTTCTGTATGGGCTTAAGTTCAGGCATTTCATTTCCTGTGTCAAAGGATATCAGTGAACCGGTGCTTTCAAAGAACAGAGCGTCCTGTTCGCAGCAGAACTCGGCTAATTTTATTGCATCCTCCAGATTCTTGCTCTTTGCATATACTGCATAACCTGCCAGCGGTGATCCCCAGTACTGAACAACATCATTGGGATCAAACTTGTCGCTTGCTTTAGGCCATAAGAAGAAATCAAGGTCAGGAACGTTTGCTTCGAGGTCAGGCAATTCCCATGTCATCATCATGTACATGGCAGCCTTGTTTTGTACAAACAATTCCTTTGCAGGGCCATAGTCCAGGTTTGCAGCGCCCTGACCGAATGCGCCTATTTTTGCAAGCTGGACAATCCTGTCAGCAGCATTCTTTATTACAGGGTTGGCAAAATCTGTTTCATTGTTAAGAATCTGCTGTACAACGGAAGGATCTTCGATCATTATCATATTTTGGAGGAGGAAAAATCCTGGAGCCCAACCGCCTTTACCGGGAGTAGCAATCGGCTGAATTCCGGCGTCAACCAATTTCTTACATACTTGTACAAACTCATCAAATGTAGTTGGTACTTCTATGTTATTTTGGGCAAATATATCTTTATGATAGAATATTCTCGGGTTGAAGTAAGCGTCTGCACCGCTTGAAATGGCGTATATTGCACCTCTGAAATACAACGCGTCTTTTATTTTAAATCTGTCAAGGAATCCATCCTCTTTGATATATGGTTCGAGATTCAACTGATTTCCGGCATTGATTATGGGAAGTGCAAAATCAGCACCACTATACCATACATCCGGCAAATCACCTGAAGAATTATATACTTTCATTTTATCTGCTACGTTTGCAGTGCCTTCATATTCAATCTCAACATGCGGCAATACTTTTCCCACATTGGGCTTTATAAATTCATCCATTATCCTCTGCCTGCTCTCGTCCGAGCTTATTGTCAGCAGCTTCAATTTAACGGGTTCCTTGCTTTGTGTTTCTTCTTTCTGTTCGCTTTGCTGCTGTTGCTGCTGGCTACTATCAGTGTCTCCTCCGGCAGTATCCTTGCTCTTGTTACCACATGCACTCAGAGATAAAACAAGAAAAATACACAACATAGCACTTAATACCCTGAAAACCTTTGACATACTATGTCCTCCTTTTTCTTGATATTTAATCATTAGATTTGGAAAAGAATTGTAATATTTCCCCTCGCGAAAGGAATCATTCAATGTTCAATTAGATTTTATCTGATTATTATGTATATATAAAGAGAATATTCTAAGTTGAAAAGGAAAATTATCCGCAGTTATAATTTTATTATATTTTTTCAATAAAACTTTCATGTAAAAGGCATGCAATACAATCAAATATCATAAATCGGCTGCCATCTGAAAGGCAGTATGAATTATTGGGATTTAATTTCGTCAATGTATCTTCCCGGAGTAATACCGTATATTTTCTTAAAGCACTTTCCAAAATAGTTGGGGTCAGCATAGCCTACCATGGTTGAAACGGCAGAAATATTTTTATAACCATTATCAAGCAGTTCTTTTGCCTTGTTTATCCTTGTCTCTGTGATGTAGGTGTTTATTGTCTTTCCCGTCTCTTTTTTGAACAAGGCACACAAATGCCCATAACCCACATAAACATTTTTGGCGATCTCGTCAATTTTCAGATCAAATTTATGGTAATTTTCATCAATATACTTCTTGGCATCTGCCACAATCTTAGAATAATGATTGCCTGATTGCGAAACTCTGAAACCTATTGCCTTTTGGAAAATTTCTTTTATCCACGATTCCAAATGTTCAAGTGACTTTTTATCCTGAATTTCTTTCAGCAAGTTAAAGTTGTTGCCAAAGACGCTTTTAATTGTAATGTTTGTCTCAGCAAGAAATTCAAAACATGTGGACGCTATTTCTATGCATTTAACCACTATGAAATCTCCAGAAGCATTCAGTTCCCTTATTTCATTAAAAATCGAGTGAATAATTTCATTTACTTCATCAATATTGTTCATACGTGCAGCCATAAGCAACTGTCTTCTCTGTTCTACGGTATAAACATCCACCGCCAGTTCATCCGAAGTCTTTATATTGTCATAACAGATAACCCTGTTTTCTCCAACTACAATGCTGTTTTTCAACGCGTAAAGAGCCTCATTATACGACTGCGAAACAAACCTGAATCCCTTATGAATACTGCTTATGCCTATATTTACACTAAATTTCAAAAACTTGTTAACCGAAACCCTTATTTTCTCACAAATATTCAATATGTCTTCATGCCAGTTCATATCAATGGGTTTTACATTGGCAATTACGCATATTCTGTCGTGAATGTCCCGACAGCTTTCAAAATTGTAAACTGCACTGAATATCTCGTTTGCTATGTTCGAAACGGCAAAATTCCAAAGCTGCCTTTCTTCTTCGTTCCATTTGTATTCCCCTTTTTCACATAATTCTACAACAACAACCTGATAGGGCTGGTCATACAAATCTATTCTCAGGGATTTTTCCAGATTGTTGAGTTCTTCTTCGTCAAACACCCTTGTCCCGTAAAGGAGGTTATTTAGAAACATTTCTTTCAGCATTGGTTTATAAAAGGTCAACTGTTTTCTTAATTCCTCGACCTTTATATCTATTTTCTTTTTTACCGAATCAAGAACTTTTATTAACTGTTCTTCATCAATTGGCTTGAGAAGATAGTTATCCACCCCTACCTCTATTGCCTTACGGGCATATTCAAACTCGGAATACCCTGTAATAATAATAACGCGAATATCCATTCCGCTTTCTTTTATCTCCGCTGCAAGCTCAATACCGTCCATCATGGGCATATTTATATCCACAAGGGCGACATCCGGTTTGAATTCATTGATCTTTTCAAGAGCGTCAAGCCCGTTTTCCGCTTCACAGCAAACTTCAAAGCCATAATCATTCCAGGGAATTGTTTTTATCAATGCCTCTCTGAACAAGCTCTCATCATCTACAATCATGACCTTTAACATGTTTTATCATCCCTTCATCCTTTAACTAATGGAATGGTTACATAAATTTTTGTATATTGACCGACTTCACTCTCGATTTGCAAACCGTATTCATTGCCGTACAGAAGCTTTATCCTTCTGTCAACACTCGGCAACCCAAAATCTTCCTTCTTATTATCGGATGAATCAAAATTCAGAAGAGTCTGGATTTTTTCTTTTGAAATGCCTATCCCATCGTCGAAAACAATCAGTACAATCTTATCACCGCTCATGTACCCTGTAATTTCAATTCTTCCTTTATTATTCTTATACTTTAGCCCATGATATATGGCATTTTCAACCAGTGGCTGAAGGGTAAGCTTTGGTATACAATAATCCATTATTTCACTGTCAACATCCAGTATGAAATCCATATAGTTTGAATATCTTTGCCTTTGGATATATAAATAGTCTTTAATAAGGCTAATTTCCTCACTTATTCTTATTATGTCATTTCCTTTGCTCAGAGACAGCCTGTAGAAATTTGCAAGAGATTTTGTCACCTGGATTGCCTCTTCATGCCTGTCTAGTTTATTCAGTGAAATGATGGTCTCAAGGGAATTGTATAAGAAATGGGGTTTAATCTGCGACTGGATAAGTTTAAACTCGAATTTTTGCTTGGCTTTCTGTTCCGCAACTATATCTTTTAACAGCTGCTGAATTCTGTCCATGAGATTGTTGAATCCCCTTGTCAGGACCCCAATTTCACTGTTGCCTTCAACTTCTGCCCTGACATTCATATTCCCTTCCATGATAAGCTTCATTATTTTAGTCAGTTTCAGTATCGGCTTTGTCACTGTATATGAAGTCAGGTACGAAAGACCAAATGCAATCAACAGGCAAATTATACCTGCAATCAGCATCAGTTCCTGGATATGGCTTACTTCCTTATTAATCTCATCCAGGTAATTCAGGGAAATTATTTTCCAGCCAAGTTTATCAAAATTCTTGATTGACAGAAGAACCATCTGGCCATTCTGGGTGGTTATCATCCTTCCGTTTTGTACAAGTTCATTAAATTTTGACGAATTCAAATCAAGCACGTCTTTCAGTTTTTTATTAAGATCGCTTTTATCCAGAGAAGAGATAACAACATCCTGAGAATTTACAATATAATACCTGTCATTTATATTCGAAATGCTTTCCTTA
>JAMOAC010000050.1 GCA_023621975.1 Bacillota bacterium
CAAATCTTTTCTTGCACCTCATGCAGTAGTTCCTGTTGACAGACCCATGCAGTTCCAGGACATTCCTTGAGCCTGCAGCCTGATGGAGGCCGTCAATGTTCTGTGTAACCACGGCTTTAATCTTACCCGCCTTCTCAAGTTCAGCCAATGCAATATGGCAGTTATTCGGTTTTGCATCCCTGTACACCATATTATTTCTGTAATAGTCAAAAAACTCTTCGGTATGGTACATCAAAAAGCTATGGCTGATCATATATTCGGGCGGATATTTGTACTTTTTCTTTTTATTGTACAAGCCGTTTTCAGATCTGAAATCGGGGATATTACTTTCCGTCGATACGCCCGCTCCTGTAAATGCAACGATATTAGAAGACTCCGCTATAAAATCGATAGCCTTTCTTAATGGATCCATGCTCACCAACCCTTTTTTAATAAAATCAGTGCATACATCCGGCCAATCTTAATAGCGTCTTTATAAATAATGTATGTCTTTCGCGATATCGCTTAGTCTTTCCGATGCTGCCTGCAACATAGTAAAAATGCCTTCAAATTACTGATAATGCCCTTAATATCAATAATGCCAAAACAAGCTGAAAAACACCCGTTGCATGCCGATAATGCACACACATACAGTATATAACATATGGATAATAAATACAAATAATTCTACAGCCATAAATTAGGAAAATGTTCAATACATTGTAATGGGACAGCTTCTTTTCATGGAATACGGATTGAAACTCTGCCTGACAATCCTGTTGTTCTTATCCATCTCAAGCACTGCGTGGTGAAGGAAATTGTTCCTGACATAATATCTCATATCAATAAATATATATCTTTTTATGCCGTCTTTCTTCTCGCAAGCGATGTGGGACAAGGGAGTGAATTCATTGAAAAATTCCCCTATCCGGGAAACAACAACCCGGTTCAGTACCTCATCCTGAAGTTTGTCCAGCTTTCTTATTATTCTTACACCCTTGCGCAGCATACTCTTTTCACCCACGATATTATGCGTGTCAGTTTCAATTATAAAATGCCACCTGAAAAACCCGTTCAATGAGGGCAGGACACTTATGGACTTAAAACCGCTTCCGAACATTCTCATAAGGCTTTTGACCGAACCTAATTTCATAATTGCCCTCACTGCAAGATATACCGGTATCAATCCAAGAAACACGTTCTGAAGCAAATCTCCGCTTAATATATAGCCGCCTATAAGCCCAAGCAAAAATGGGTCAAAGGTCAGCAAAAGGCTCAGAGAGAATTTCTTTTTTATTAGC
This sequence comes from Bacillota bacterium, assembly GCA_023621975.1. Next base: position 1,281 of record JAMOAC010000050.1, read on the forward strand.
GGCCACAGTAGTTTTGCACCGTAGATATTGAAAAGATCGATAATAACATGGGACAGGCCTCCTGCCGCAGACCATAAATATAATTCAAGCATATTTACACCCGGGAAAAAAACTTTAAGTATGGCGGAAATGATAAGTGCAGAAATGGCTATCCCCGGTACTGAGTGTGTTATACCCCTGTGATTTTTTAAATAAGCGTAATCACCCCATTTTTGCATTACTATATCTATATCAGGAAAAACCGCTCCTGCTATTGTTCCTATCGTTATTGGATTTGACAAAACCATACCGTTTCCGGAAATCTTGGAAACGGCTAACCCTATTGCTGCATGTGTTACCGGATCCATATATAGCACAACCTCAATCCTTAATTTTTTCGATATTGCATTATAACACCGCAATTAATAAATTGCCACAGGCTATTTATACCAACATGCAAATTATACTAACATAATCTTTATTTGAAAAAATTCTCTTCAATTATTTTTCTGGTTTGTTTCTTATTATAGATAAAATACCAAATATCATTGATGAGTATTGACTTTCCGGGCGTTGTATATACCTTGACGTTTTCGCTTGTCAGCTTGACCGCGCTGCCCGCATATTTTCTTATATCCCCGATTTTTATATTTGTATTCATGTGATCTTTAAGAATCATAAATATATCATCTGCTTTTGATATATACTTCCAATTGAGCTTTTGTTTAATAAGTTCTTTCAGCAATTCCTGCTGGGCTTTAATTCTGCCCAAATCACCGTCACTGTATCCCTCATTGTTCCTGTTGCCCTTTCTGTATCTTACATATTGTTCAGCTTTTTTTCCGTCAAGCAGCTGCCAGCCTTTGCGCAAATGTATGTGCAAATCCTGTGTCGGGTCGTCGTAATCCATGTCTATCGGTACATCTACATATACTCCTCCAAGAACATCAATGATCTTTCTGAAGCCTTCAAAATTCAGTGTTAAATAGTGGTCAACCTTAAGGCCGGTCATTCTTTCCACTTGCTTAATTATAAGGCGAACGCCTCCGATTCCTATCAGTGCATTTGTTTTCATTGGCTCCCCTTTATAATATACAAGTGTATCCCTGGCAATTGAAAGAATATTCAGGCGGCTTTCACCAGGACTGTAATTAAGCAGCAAAATCACATCCGACCTGGTCTCATCCCCGTCAAGCCCCAGGACCAGCACATTTACGGGATCTTCCGTCCATATGCTGCTTTCATCCTGCTTGAAATCTATTGGGCTGTTATCACCGTCATTTCCACTCTTTTCATTGCTTTTAATTTGTTCATTTTGCACATGATTTTCATTGTTGCGTTTGTAATCTTTATTATTTTTTCCGTGATTTCCATTATATACCTTGTTCAGTCTGGAAGCTATGATCAGGCCGTCAAAAAACAATATGCAAAGTAAAACAGCGCATACTACAAATATGAGCCTATGCGATTTCATAATTCACCTTCAAGCTACGTCACATTTTTGCATTATTATGTGCAGAAAAAGCTTTAAAGATGTAATAACGGGTTAATCCATTTTTATTTGTAATTTGCATATAACTGCCTTAATATCCAAAACAATCTGGAAAGACGGTTCATTTGGCCGGGAAATTGAATTAAGAAACGACAAAAATTGAATTATTGGAACAACAAAACAAAAAAATACCGAAAACCCTTTATTTTCAAGAGCTTTCGGTATTTACTGGTGGAGGGAGATGGATTCGAACCATCGAAGGCTGAGCCAACAGATTTACAGTCTGCCCCCTTTGGCCACTCGGGAATCCCTCCAAATGGAGCTGGCGGACGGAATCGAACCCCCGACCTGCTGATTACAAGTCAGCTGCTCTACCTGCTGAGCTACGCCAGCACCTTTATTGTTGACACTATGATAGTTTAACAGTTGATTATTATTTTGTCAACACGGTTGATTAAAAATTTACTGAGTATTTATCTGGAATTCTACTTTATTCTCCCATACTGTTTGCCTTATTCGCTATTTCTTTTTCATCTCCAGCGGATATGAATTGCCTCCGTCTGTAAAATTATCCTACTCATATCTCAGCGCCTCAATAGGGTTCAGCTTTGAGGCTTTGTATGCCGGGAACATTCCGAATACAACTCCTACCGCCAATGAAATTCCAAAGGAAAATAGTATCCAAAATGGGGAGTAAACAGGCGTTATCAAATCAATGCTTCCTATGACAAACCGTATTATTGAAACACCCAGCAGCACACCTATTATCCCGCCGATACCCGTAATCATTACAGCTTCAATCAGGAACTGGGTAAGAATATGCCTGCGCTTTGCTCCTATAGCTTTTCTGATTCCAATTTCCCTCGTTCTTTCCGAAACTGAAACAAGCATTATATTCATTATCCCGATTCCGCCTACAATAAGGGAGATTGCGGCAATTCCTCCCAGAACCACCATCATTATGCCTGTTATATCATCAAGAATGGAAAGTATCTGTTCCTGGTTAATCACCAAAAAAGCGTCTTCGTCGCCATATATTCTCGTTAAAAACCCATTCAGCTTTTCCATTACACTGTATACGGCTTCCGGAGATGTCGCCTGCACTATGAAATTTCTTATTATAGAGTTTCTGCTTATTCTTTGGGCCACATTAACGGGTATGATAACCTGATCATCATCTGACTGGTCCTGTCCTCCGGCCTTTTCCTCCAGCACCCCAACCACTTTGAATATCTGCCCGTTTATTTTTATTGTTTGCCCAATCGGATTCTCTCCTTCAAAAACATCATTAGCCACTGCAGTGCCAATTACCGCTACCTTCTGCATATAATCAATATCAAAGGACAGCAGGAAACGACCCTCCTGCGGATGCCTGCTCATGATGGACTCATACTCAGGACTTGTCCCCAAAATGGAAGTTTTTCTTGTTTTTGTACCTGCTTTAACGGTAGCGTTGCCACTAACCTGCGGAACTATGTAAGATATTTCCTTTTTGTTCTTTTCCATAAATTCCTGAAGATCATCATAAGTCACATTTCTGTTGCTGTTTCTACCCATTATTGATATATAAATCAGGTTTGTACCAAGCCCCTGTATGGAATCGGTTATTTGCTTCGTGCTTCCCTGAGCGAGGGCAACAGCGGCTATAACCGACCCAACCCCTATTATGACACCAAGCATTGTCAGAAAGGAACGGACCTTATTACTTAATATACTTTTTACGGCCATCTTGAACGCCTGAGCAAATCCCAATCAGTCCACCTCCCTATCCTGTATAATCCTGCCGTCCTCAATTCTCACTATGCGCTTTGCCTGCAAAGCAATATTGTTATCATGGGTTATTAACACAATCGTATTTCCCCTGCTATGCAGCTCTTTTAAAATCTTCATTATATCTTCACCGGATTTGGAATCGAGGTTTCCGGTAGGTTCATCTGCCAGTATTACGGGAGGATTGCTCACCAGTG
>JAMOAC010000245.1 GCA_023621975.1 Bacillota bacterium
CCAATAGTTAATAGGAGGTTGATAATTTATGAATATGTTTTGCAATCAATGCCAGGAAGCGGCAAAGGGTATGGGATGCACGTTAAGAGGTGTATGCGGCAAGACCAACGATGTGGCAAACCTACAGGACCTGTTAATATATGTCCTAAAGGGGATATCTTTTTACACCACGAAGTTGAAAGAGGCAGGAATTAAAACTTCCGAAGCCGATAAATTCATCGTTGAAAGCCTGTTTTCCACCATTACAAACGTCAACTTCGACAAGGAATACTTCGTAGATAAAATAGCCCAGGCTCTCAACCTGAGAAACCAGCTCAAAGAGCAGGCTCTAAACGCGGGTATAGAGCTGGATAAAAAATTGCCCGACGCCGCCATTTGGGAGGGCAAAACCTTAAACGACTTCGAGGCCAAAGCTGCAACCGTGGGCCTGCTGGCTGACCAAAATGAGGACATACGCTCCTTAAAGTCGCTGGTGCTGTACGGCGTTAAGGGCATGGCAGCCTATGCATACCACGCCCGAGTCCTAGGGTATGAGGACGATGAGGTGTACGGCTTCATGCAGAAGGCACTGGCCGCACTCCTTGACGATAGCCTAGCTGCCGACGACCTGGTGGCGCTGGCCATGGAAGCCGGCAAATACGGGGTTCAGGTTATGGCGCTTCTCGACAAGGCCAATACGTCCGTCTATGGCAATCCCGAAATCACACGGGTAAACATCGGCGTGAGAAGCAACCCCGGCATACTGATAAGCGGCCACGACCTAAAGGACCTTGAAGAGCTGCTCAAGCAGACCGAAGGCACCGGCGTAGACGTCTATACCCATGGCGAGATGCTTCCCGCCCACTACTACCCGGCATTTAAGAAATATGAACACTTCGTCGGTAACTACGGGAATGCCTGGTGGAAGCAGGACAAGGAGTTTGAGAGCTTCAACGGCCCCATACTGATGACCACCAATTGCTTGATACCTCCCAAGGATTCCTACAAGGACAGGCTGTACACCACCGGAGTGGTAGGTTATCCCGGGGTCAAGCACATCCCTGTTCGGGAGGACGGCACAAAAGACTTCTCCGAGATAATCGAACACGCGAAGAGGTGCGCCCCGCCTACCGAAATTGAAACCGGCGAAATTATTGGAGGATTTGCCCACAATACCGTGCTCAGCCTGGCCGATAAAGTAGTTGAAGCCATAAAGGCTGGCAAGATCAAGAAATTCTTCGTCATGGCAGGATGCGACGGCCGAATGAAGAGCAGGGAATATTACACCCAGTTTGCCGAGAAGCTGCCCCACGATACCGTCATACTGACCGCGGGATGCGCAAAATACAGGTACAACAAGCTCAACCTGGGAGACATAGACGGAATACCAAGGGTGCTGGATGCAGGACAGTGCAATGACTCCTATTCCCTAGCCATAATTGCACTCAAGCTCAAAGAAGCCTTTGGGCTGGAGGACGTAAATGAGCTGCCCATAGCTTACAACATCGCGTGGTACGAGCAGAAAGCCGTCATAGTGCTGCTTGCCCTGCTGTACCTGGGCGTTAAAAACATTCACCTGGGACCAACGCTCCCGGCATTCCTATCGCCCAACGTCGCCAAGGTATTGGTAGAAAAATTCGGCATCGGCGGCATAACCAACGTAGACGACGATATAAAGATGTTTATGGGCGAGTGAATTACAATAAAATTTATTGCATGACGATATATCTCAAATTGAACATGAGGCTGAATAAAATAATTATTCAGTCTCATGTCATACTCATATTACTTTTTACTTTGTTATCATCCTAGACGTATTATTGAAAACCGTTCAGCATAAAAAGTTCACAAACTAATCATTTCTTTAAGATTAGCAATAGATTGAAAGAGTTCATTCAGGGGATCTCCGAATTCAGCAGCTAACTCAAAAGACAATTCCAAATTGTAGACATTTTTATATCCTGCTTTAAGCAAATACTTAATGTCATCTGCCACAGAAACAATTCCTCTCCCTATCGGGCAGTGATCACGATAAAAAATATCGACTTCATGTACATGAACGTGTACAACACGCTGCACAAAATCAGGCTTAGGAGCACATCCATAAGTGAACATTTCTCGGTTCCGCCGTAAATGTCCCATATCCCAACATAGACCAAAATAGGTAGAATCAATACCCTCGGATATATAGAGTAGATCTTCCTGTCGATCACCTATACGGACATAAGCAGGGTCATAAGGTAAAAGTTCCATTGCCGTTCTTAAACAAGTATATTGGTCCTTCAATAAGGAGACAAGCCAATGGACAAATTGTCGTACACTTTTTAACAACTTATCTTTGAAGAGTTTGCCTTTCAAACCTTCTCCTTGACCACCATGAAAATTAATTAAAATAGGTTGCTTAAAATCTGTACTCAAAGAGGCAACAACATCAAACAAAGCACGATAAGCCGCTTCAACCATATTTCGATTATCATCATAGTGCACTATGTTAAAATCTCCATCTGTAGGAGCATGTATCGTTAACGTCCAACCGCGTTCAAGGATTAACTTAGCTAACGCAAAAGTTTCAGTAAACATAGAATCAAAGGGATTTAAATATAACTCTATAGAACGACAACCTCTGGACCATAAATCATTAAGAAGTACATCTATTTTTTTGACATCCCACCAAGAGGGACTAAGAGTAAAACCGATCATTTTAATTCTCCTCCAATACTACTCTTAATTTTAGGTGCTCGTAAAGTCCTAAAATTTTTATTTTTTAGAACTTTACTTTTTATTAAAGTAAGGATTCCCTCCACCGCTTGAATTATTAAAATATACAATTTAACAAAGAAAATGAACGAAATCCTACATGACAACTGAATGCCAACTAAAATATCTGTATTCTACTCAAGATTTAAACAGGATTACCACAATAACATTGAAGCATTTTTCTGCAAATTAGTCGGTTCAGCTGGAGCCGTATCCAATGTTCTTGAGTTAGTATACACACGAACTTTTATAATTACAAAACCGGGCAATACTACAAAAGTTCATTGATCTCCAGTTATAGCCGGATTATCAAAATCAAAGTTAAGTTCAGCATTTAGACGCTTTCTCATTATCTCATCCGCTAAGAACTAATCGCCCATCCTTTTCATAAAGTTTCAGTTGCTCTCCAAAAAGTGATTTTCATCCGATCAGATCTATCCCCATTTTCAAGTAATTAAATCTAATTCCCCCTAATTATTATAACGAGCAAAAAGCTTCCCTCCCTATGTCAGTTCAACATCCACTATGTTACTTTATTTATTACTTTTTACTTTCACCTCTTTTAATAAATAAAAGCATTCCTTGATATTCTAAGCATTATCAATATCCATCTTTTACAAGAGATGATAAAATATCATTCACTTGTAGTTCAGCATAGGCTACATACATATCAGAAGCCCCATAATATAACTTTAAAATTCCATTTTCAAGTAACCCTCCGCATGAAAAAATAACGTTACCAAAAAAACCCTGTTTTTCATAAGTAGTTTCAGGTTCCATTATAGGGTTTTCACTTCTGCCAATAATTTTCCATGGTTCGTTTAAATCGAGCAATAATGCCCCAAGGCAATAACGGTGGTCAACAGTAGCTCCATGATATATTTCCAACCAACCTTTATCTGTTTTGAAAGGTACAAGACTACCACCTACTCTGCCACTATCCCATTTGCCGTTGCGTACCCCTATAAGAAAACGGTGACTACCCCAAGAAATCAAATCAGGAGAATCGGCCATCCAAATATCATTCCGTTTTCTTGAACCTGAACTAGGACGATGGAGAGCATAATATTTTCCATTTATTTTCTCAGGAAATATCACTACATCCTTATTATCAGGACAAAATATTGCCCCCAATCTTTCAAAATTAACAAAATCATGGGTTTTAATTAAGCATGTGCATATTCCCTGGGAAGATACAGCGCTGTAAGTTATATAGTACACTCCGTCAATAAGAGTAATACGCGGATCTTCTATACCATATTCTTCCAACTTATCTTCAGGAAAAATAGTGGGTTTATCATCAATGTAAAAATTTACCCCATCCTTACTCCGTGCAATCCTAAAATGAGAAATAGATGTAAGGTACATTACATCGTTAACATAAATGACTCTACTATCTGAAAAATTAACCTTGGGATCATTTTTGTTAAATTCATAATATTTGATTTCACCATTTTCAGCCTCTATATATGGTGCTAGAACTATATTATCATCATCCAATATAGGACGTTCAGCAACTCTAACCAACAATAATATTTCATCATTAAATATAGTTACACCCGGATTAAAAACGCCTACAACTTCCCAACCTTCTTGGGAAGGTTTTATATTTTCAGGAGAAATTATAGGATTATTGCCATATCTGAACACCTTCACGTACAACCCCCCAAGCTTGTGTTTTAAACTTCATATTCATCGAATGGATCTGGTATTACTAACCATTGAGCCGTTGCATCGGAAACGCCTGCATAAAGTACAGCAGTTCCATCCCCCTGCCGTATCAAACCTCCACTAAATACCACATCGTATAGATCACCACGTTTAGCTGGTGAAGATAAAAAGTCATCACGACACGCAATTATTTTTACTGATGAATGAGCCATCGACTCCGGATCAAAAGCAAAAACCATTGGATAATAATGGCGATTGCCCTCATCGTCAAAGCGAGCAATGTG
>JAMOAC010000310.1 GCA_023621975.1 Bacillota bacterium
ATAATATGGCAGAGAGGGTGACATCCCTGTCACACCTCTATATCAAAAAGGAGTGAGATGTTGAGGATTTTTATATCGGGTGGATGTAAAAACGGAAAATCCTATTTTGCCCAGAGGCTGGCGCGAGGACAATCCGAGGGCAAGATGTATTATGTGGCAACCATGCTTCCCCATGACAGCGAGGATATCGAAAGAATCCAGCGGCACAGGCAGGATCGGTACGGCTGGGGGTTTATAACCATAGAACAGCCTGTTGATATTCTGCGGTGTGTTAACTTGTGCGATACAAATGCTTCGTTCCTGCTTGACAGCACGACTGCTTTGCTTGCGAATGAAATGTTTCCTGCGGACAATGGCGTTAAGCTGGATGCACCGGGGAAAGTTGCCGATGACCTGGTAAATTTATGCAAGCGGATAAATAAAATTGTCATTGTTTCGGATTACATTTATTCGGATGCAATGCTGTATGACGAGCTGACTGAAGCTTACAGGAAGGGACTTGCTTTTATAGACAGGACTCTTGCAGGGATATGTGACGTCGTTCTTGAGGTCGCATATGGCAACATTGTTGTACATAAAGGCAGGGAGGTGTTCCTACCTCTGTATGAAAAGATTTCTTAGAGGATTTTTCATGTCTTTTGGCATGTTTTGCATAGTACCGATACCGTATAAAAAATGGGATGAAAGTTGTGCAAACCTGGTCATTCCCTTTTTTCCCTTTGTTGGATTGTTTGCCGGCTTGCTGTGGTACGGGGTTTCGCAGCTTATGCTTTTAGCGGGACTGAATACCATGATGTTTTCGGCATTTTTGATGCTTTTTCCTTATATAATAACGGGATTCATACACGTTGACGGCTTTATGGATACATGTGATGCAATCCTGTCACGCCGTCCTATTGAGGAAAAACTCAAGATATTGAAAGACCCCCATACAGGTGCTTTTGCGGTTGTTTCCGTACTGGTTTTGTTTGTTGTATGCTTTGCAAGTGCATATGAAATTGCTTCTGAAGTTGTCTCAGACACAGGGAAACTGCTTTTCCTTGTGTTTATGCCGGTGCTATCAAGAAGCCTTACAGGGATAACCCTGCTTTCGCTGAAGGTTATGCCCCAAAGCGGTTATGGGTCATATTTCAGGAAGAATACAAAAGCAGTACATAAAATAAGCCTGGCCTTGACCGGGCTTTCTGCGGTCGTAGTGATGTGCCTGTTATTCGGCATCAAGGGATTGGTTACAGTTGCGGCAATGACTGTGGGATTTTTTCTGTCAGTTTTGTTTGTATACAGGCAGTTTGGCGGCATTTCAGGCGATGTATCGGGTTATGCCCTTACGGTTTCGGAAGCCTGCGGCCTTGTTGCCCTTGCGCTGATTTAGAGGAGGTATGGTAATGGTACTGGTTTTTGGCGGAGCTTACCAGGGAAAGCTGGAATATGTAATCAAGAATTATAATGTACGGGAAGACGAGATTTTTTACTGTGATGACAGTAAGGAAATAGATTTTTCCAGAAAAGTTGTTTACGGCCTTGACAGGCTTATTTTGAACCTTATAAAAGACGGGGCAGACCCGTTGGAATATATAAGCAAAAATATTGAACAGCTTAAAGATAAAATAATTATCTGCACGGACGTTTCCGGCGGAGTTGTTCCCACTGACCCGGTTATGAGGCAGTGGAGGGAAGCTGTGGGACGCTGTATGGCACTGCTTTCACGTAATGCAGAAAAGGTTGTACGCATTTTTTGCGGTATTGGGACGGTATTAAAATGAACATGCAAATCCACATTATCAGGCACGGCAGAACCTGTGCCAATGAAAAAGGCTTATACTGCGGCAGCACGGATATTTCACTGTCGGAAAGAGGAGTCAGGGAAATACTGGATTTTGCAAAAAAGGGGATTTATCCCGAAGCAGACCTGTTTATAACAAGTGGCATGAAAAGGACGAATGAAACCCTCAGGCTGATTTATGGCCAGAAGGATTTTGTTACCGTGGAAGATTTAAGGGAATATAATTTCGGGGACTTTGAAATGCACAACTATGATGAGCTGAAAAACAGGCATGACTATCAGAAATGGATAACCGATGAAGAAGGAAATGTATGTTGTCCGTGCGGAGAAAGCAAAAATGAATTTTATAAAAGAATTGAACGAGGATTTGAGAAGGTGCTCCAGGAGGCGGAAGCTCGAAAAGCGGCTTTTACAGTGGTTGTCTGCCATGGAGGTGTCATAGCGGCTATATTGGACAAGCTGTTCCCAAATGAAAAAAATTTTTATGAATGGCAGCCGAAGTACGGGCTTGGCTACAGCATAACTTTTGAATATGACAGGGGACGGTTCCTTGTCATACAGTGCACTGACCTGGCTGGAAAGCTGCCTGAGGCAGGAGGCAGTGCTTGAGATATGACAATATTTAAACAGAAGGGAACATGACAATGGATGGAGTTTTAATTCCTGTACTTGGCAGCGAGAGAACGGTAGCGGACATTATTGCAGACAGGATACGGTCGTTGGATTAATTTTGGAAACAGGTGCATTGAAATGAGCATACCAAGAATTGTAATAGCCGGAACTAACAGTGGTTGCGGCAAGACAACGATATCAATGGGAATAATGGGGGCATTGTCTGCCGAGGGCCTGAGAGTACAGCCCTTTAAAGTGGGGCCGGATTATATAGACCCCATGTTTCATACCTTTATCACGGGTAATGCTTCAAGAAACTTAGACAGCTGGCTGTTGGATGAAAGCACTATTGCATACCTTTTTTCAAGGAGTGCAGGTAACGCCGATATTGCTGTAATAGAAGGCGTTATGGGAATGTACGACGGCTACGGAGGGTATTCAGAGGGCGGGAGCACGGCCCACGTTGCCAGGATAATTGATGCGCCTGTAATTCTTGTAGTAAACGGTGAAGGTATGTCACTGAGCATAGTTCCCCTCATCAAGGGATTTATGGATTTTGACAGAAACGTAAAGGTCAGGGGCGTAATTATCAACAATATAAACAGTGAAGCGCACTTTCAGCTGCTGAAAAATATTATTGCTGAATACCTGGGCATTGCAGTAATCGGCTATTTGCACAGCATACCGGAGATAACACTGCCAAGCAGGCATCTCGGACTGGTTCCTGAGGATGAAATAGAAGATTTGCGGCAGAAAATCAGCCTGCTGTCGGAGGAATTGAGAAAGACCGTGGATTTGGAACTCCTGCGGAAAATTGCCGCTGAGGATGTTACGCCTGACAAGCCTGATAAACCTGATTATTATGTTAATCCTGATAAACATGCTGATCCGAACATACATATCACGCTTGATAAAGCTGAATCCTGTATTCCGGAAAGAGACTCCCGGCTTGCCGCAAAATCCCGGTTTGCTGTAGAACCGCTTCCTCCGGGGGCCAGGATTGCCGTGGCTAAAGACAAGGCATTTAATTTCTACTACAAGGATAACCTGGACTTGCTGGAAATGCTGGGAGCAGAGCTGGTATATTTCAGTCCTCTCAACGACAGCCGGCTTCCCGACGGAATAAACGGGCTTTATCTGGGCGGAGGTTACCCCGAAGTTTTTGCCGCGCAGCTTGAGGAAAATGCAGAAATGAGGGAAAACATAAAAAGCCGGATTATCGGCGGCCTGCCGACATATGCCGAGTGCGGAGGATTTATGTACCTGTCGGAAGGCATAATAAACGGTGACGGGGAAAAGTTTGACATGGTCGGGGTAATACCCGGCACAAGTAAAATGACCGGTTCATTGCAAAGATTTGGGTATGTCGAAATAGACGTCGTTGAAGACAACGTTATAGCGGCAAAAGGAGAAAAAATCAGGGGGCATGAATTTCATTACACTGTTACCGAAGTAGAAGGGGACATTCCCGCCTGCTTCAGCATTAGGAAAAGCAGGAGAAACGGCCAGGCAAGGAGTTGGAAGTGCGGATATAAATTGCACAACATGCTGGCAGGCTACCCGCATCTTCACTTCTGGAGCAATCCGGCTTTTGCCAAAAGATTTGTGAAGAACTGCTTGCGATTTGAAGAAATGCGACATGTAACATGGTGACAGGAAAATGCTGACAGGGTGGCAGGGGATGGTTCCTTGTCACACGGATGACAGAGGACTGTTCTCTGTCACCGCCCTGCCACACAACACACAATATAGGAATTGAGGTTGAATTGTTTATGAAAGCAAAGAAAGCAAAATGCATTATGATACAGGGTACGGCATCATCCGTGGGTAAAAGCCTTATTGTAGCCGGCTTGTGCAGGATATTCCGCCAGGACGGATATAAGGTGGCGCCTTTTAAATCTCAGAATATGGCTCTGAACTCATTCATTACGCGTGAAGGAAAGGAAATGAGCAGGGCACAGGTAGTACAGGCAGAAGCGGCGGGTATCGAGCCGACAGTCGAAATGAATCCGATCCTTTTAAAGCCTGCTACCGATAAAAATTCACAGGTGGTAATAAACGGGAATGTATACGGCAATATGACAGCTGCCCAATATCAAGAGTTCAAGCCACAGCTTGCAAAAATAATCCGGGATACTTATAACCGGCTTGCCGAAAAATTTGACATTATGGTTATTGAAGGAGCAGGAAGCCCTGTTGAAATAAATTTAAAGGACAATGATATAGTGAACATGGGGATGGCAGAGATAGCCGATGCGCCTGTGATTCTTGTCGGCGACATTGACAAGGGAGGG
>JAMOAC010000012.1 GCA_023621975.1 Bacillota bacterium
TCCTGCAAAAACACAGACATCAATTTCAGGTGAGGAACAAAATGTCATTTTTGGTTATGTCCGCTATTCTATAGAATATCAGATACAGGGTGAAGATCAATGGATAAGTTTAGACGAAGGTGAGACTAATATAATCAATGTAAATGTCAAGATTAGCTACAAAGCCAATGTATCAGGGAAAGTGAAAAAGAATGATGAGGTCCAGTACACCGCTGTTGTGGAATCTAATTCCAATATAGACTTATTTGATGTTGTGCTAATTGACAGTGAACTGGGTGAAATAGGAAGGATTCCGTTACTGGGACTGTATGATAAAAAAACTCTCACCAAGTATTTCAGGCTTCAGAATACCACTGAAAGTTATATTATTCTGAAGTACAGGGATCCTACCGGTATGATGGGAGAGATTACGCAGGAGTTGCCCAATGTAAAGGTCAGAGTCGAAGTTCAGGATAAAGAGCCAGTTTATTCTCTGGAACTGTCAGGAACTGTGGATAAATCCCATATCTCCTCTGCACAGGATGTGACCATAAGGCTGCGGATTAAGAATTCGGGGAACGTGGCTTTAAACAATGTACAGTGCACCGATTGGAACGGCAATGTTTTTTTTGAAATTCTTCAACTGCTTCCGGGGCAAGAGACGACAGCTGAATATAAAGCAAGAGTCAGCCCCGATAAGGAGTATAAAATTGTATGCAGTGGTACACCTGAGGACGGTGCCCAAAAGGTTACTGCAACATATAATGTAATTGTAACGGGTGCCGAGGCCAATGTGGAGATTATAAGGAATTTTGAGCCCGAAGAGGCGGCACCTGGGGATTCTGTAACGCTGAACTATACCATCAAAAATACAGGCAACGTTACATTGGTCGATGTTGTAGTGGATGAACCTGAATTTGGAAATGTTGCTTCCTTTGATAAATTAGCTCCCGGTGAGGGGAAGACCTTTTCTGTTCAAGAAGAAATGGATGAAGATGGAATAATAAGTAAAACCGTTGTAACAGCAAAAGACGAGGATACCGGGGAGACTTACCGTTTTGAGGCCGAAGAACTGCTTATTCCTGTTATTGGTGGCGGCAGGAATGCTCATTTATCGATTGATGCTACCTTTGATCCTCCCAGTCTTGAAAAAGCGGGGGCAGTTAAGGTTACCTGTGTTGTAAAAAATGACGGCGATGTTGCGCTCAATAATATAGAGGTTTTCATAAAGGAAAGGGATATTCATATGGGAAGCGCGCTTACGCTTATCCCGGGTCAGGAAGAAACCTTTACACTTCCCCACCTTGGTGTAGAAGAGACCGAAACTTTCACTATATTGGTTAAGGCTGAGGACCCGGAAGGAAATGCTGCTGAATTTACCAGTCAGCCTTTTGAAATTACCGTGGGACTGCAGGAACAGGAAGAAGGAGAAGGCATCGATAACAGAGGCAAAGCTACCGTTCTTAAGACGGTGCTGATAGTTGTGATATTGTTAATCATACTAACAGCCGGAGCATTGCTCTATATAGTAAGGGATTCACTGCCCTTCTGCCGTAAGAGAAAAACTCTGAAGTCGAAAGCTCCTTCTGGCAGAGATTAGTCGTTGTACCTTTCAATAAACTGCTGAATTGAAATCCAGAACTCCATGGGTTGCCGGGTGGTACCGGTTTTAGAAGGTTTTTTGGCTGTTGAGGGCGAGAACACCCAGCGGAGGAAGCTCATCCAGTTTTTCAGTCTGGTGGTGTTCTTGCCCGGTGGCAGCGGCCTTACGGAAAAACCCATCCGTCGTACCCCAGGTCCGAAAAGGGTGATACCCCACAAGGCTTTTACGCGGGGATCCAGTTTGCCCTGGCGTATCAGCCTGGCGAGATTGCGCATTTCCTCCCGAAACAGAGGTAGTAAATGGATATCGGAAGCCACCGTTACATTCCCTACTTTTCCCCGGGCTATGGCGATGTTTGATATATGCAGTTCAGCCACATAATCTCCGGGCTGTACATAAACATTTTCATCAAGAGGGAGGGGTTCCCCCTTATGGGGATGAATTGCTATCCGCAGCAGCTGATATGGGGAATTTTCCACAATGCGTATTCCGTATATCCAGGAATAGAATTTTTCCCATAAAACGAATACAGGCAAAATCAACCTTTTTATCATTGCCCTTCTCCTTTCATTTCTTCAAGGGTTACAAATATATAACCTTTTTGCTTTAATGTACTTATTATCATGGGAAGAGCCTCCAGGGTCTTTGCCGGTGCTCCAGCTGCTCCACCGCTGTCGTGCAGCACTACTATGGACCCTGTTTGAGCGCGGGATATTACTGTGTTGTAGATATGCTGAGGGGTAGTTTTGCTTTCCCAGTCCTGGGCTTCAATAGACCAGTAGGCTGTTGTAAGTCCCAATTTTTTTGCAGCCATTAGAGAGAATAGATTAAACATTCCCCAAGGGGGACGATACCATCTGGGAGGCTGTTTTAGTTCATCTTCTAATATTTTATATACTCGTTTGAGATCTCTGAAGGTGTTTATGGGGGACAACAACCAGGCATGACGGTGTGAAAATGAATGGCATCCCGTAACATGTCCTTCCGAGTGGATTCTGTGGAGAATATGGGGATAGCGTTTTGCATTTTTGCCCACGACAAAAAAGGAAGCTTTAACATCGTGTTCCTTTAAGATATCCAGCAGTTTTGGGGTGTACTGGGGGTTTGGTCCATCGTCGAAGGTAAGGGCGATATATGGGTATTTTTTATTTCCCGTACGAACAACGGCTCTAGAATGGTTTCGGGCCCAGTAATTGGGTATAATCCAATATAGTACTGATAATAAAAATATTATGCCTATTGCAATGAACAGTTGCTTCCACATAATTCATTCATTCCTCTCTGACATTACCACATTGTTGTCATTATATTAACCTGATATACTTGACATCTTTTATTTTCCCTGCATGTACCGCATTGTGTGACCGGCATATAAACGAAATACTCCCGTTAATATAAGTGGAATTATACTGAGTTGTTTATGATACAGTGTATATCTTGCTTTGGTTTTTCCTTTTTCGGTAACTCTCAGCCATTTCTATAACAATATTGGCAGCATCTCTGGCAGCAAAGGGCTTGGCAATACTTTGCATGTTTTTTTTCATGCTGTTTAATGTAGATGGGTCATTAATACATCTTATAATGATATCAATTACCTGTTCCTTACTCTTTGCCTGGATGGCTGCTTTTCGTTTCAGCAGAAAGCGGGCATTGTTTCTTTCGTGTCCGGGCAAAGGTTTATATATAAGCATGGGCAGCTTTTTGGCAAGGGCTTCAAACACAGTTACCCCTCCGGCCTTTGTCAGTAGGAGATCTGATATCTCCATTAGCTGAGCAATATTGTCAACAAATCCCATCACCCGGATCGGAATCCTTGAGGATTGTGATATAGCTTCAAGTTTTTTAGCCAGAGTCTGATTTGTGCCTGTTACCGCCAGGATCTGCATAGGAAGATCCTGCTGTATAAGCTCATTCAGTATGTCTTCTATTCCGGTTAGAAGACCGCAGCCGCCTCCCATAATCATCAGGGTAAAAAGATCCGGGCTTATATTGTAATTTTCCCATATTGATGGGGTGCGACAGGCAACTGAAAACTCCGGACGCAGGGGAATGCCTGTTACATAAAGTTTTTCGGAAGGCATACCTTTTCTCTTCAGATGCATAGCTACTATATCAGCTGCCAGTATATATGCATCCACATAAGGATGGAGCCACTGATTGTGGAACGCAACATCTGTAATAACAGTTACCAGCGGCATGTCAATACAACTGCAGGATTTGAGATGAGATACTATTCCCACTGGATTGGGGAAGGTGCAGACTATCACATCAGGACAAAGGCTGTAGATAGTTTCCAGCAGTTTTTTGCTCCCGACGCGATTTAACATCTGCCGCCATTTCGAATAAGGGCTCAACTGGCTGGTAGCCTGATAGTACCACTTATATCCTTTGCCAAAATGTTTGATAACTTGCCTGTAACCAAACAATAGAGTCTGCTTTATAAATGGTTTGGTATAACTCATGAAATCCCGTATTTCCACATTCCAGTCAGGACGCAACTGCTTTATCATTAAGGCCAGAGCATTGGAAACCTGATGATGGCCGGCCCCATAGCTGGCCGTGATAATCAGCACATTACATCTTTCTTCATCAGATAAGCCCATTTTTTCACTCCCTTCATGCCATAAATTGAGTTTACTCAGTTTTTTATCCAACAAAAGGTGGGGATGCCTTTTTCATTTGATTAAACCGCCTTTTATCCCACGATGCAGTAAGTGGTTTCCCGGCGGTTTTTTGGTAACTTATAGCAATGATGGCCATCAGTCAATTTTAATCAGTTTTAGGAAATTCAAAGAAGTATGAATTATGCAAATTAACATGCATGGTTTGAAGAAAGCTTCTGACATTCGATGACGTTGTAATATCATTAAGCAGTTAAATTTGAGGGATATATGTACAATGCACTCTAAAAATTTTTGTAGCCGGTGTTTTCCAAAGCATTTCCATCCCTATCCCCTTTCGGCAAATTATATATAATATATATTATATTATGATTATCCCACAAAAAGTATCGGTTCTAAATAAAATTTCTTAAACCTATTGTCGAAAAACAACCAAACCGATGAACACAAATATAAAAATGAATGTAAAAAAGAA
>JAMOAC010000380.1 GCA_023621975.1 Bacillota bacterium
ACGCGGGGAAATTACAGTCACATAATTTTCCCGGCATTGGAGGCGGCAGGCAGTTGCCTTGACGGAGTGCTAATCGGTAATATCGGTTCTATCAATTTGGTTTCCGGATTTATCGGTTTAAAAATTGTTGGAGATTATTCCTTGAATGTTTTTAATGGTTTTTCTGAAGAAGAACTTGCTGCCGAAGGCTTGAATGGAATAACCCTTTCACCTGAGATGACAATGAAGCAGATCAATAATTTTGTATCCAAAAACAGGATTCAAAGGGAAATAATTGTATACGGGAGGATTCCCGTAATGACAAGCGAATACTGCCCCGCAGGAAGTATTGCAGGAAACTTCGGTAGTGCATCGGAATGCAGTAAAGTATGCATTGGCAAAAATTTTGCGCTGAAGGACAGATTGGGGATAAAGTTTCCCATACTCTGTGACAGGGTTGACTGCAGGAGTGTTATATTTAATTCCAATGTGATTTTCATTGCAGACGAAATTGACAAGTTGAACATGAATGCAGTAGATGTTTTGAGATTGAATATAACGGATGAAACTGCGGACACAGCCAGGGACATTATTGCAATGCACAGGGATTTGGCTGAGCAGGGTATAGAGTCGCTCTTTGGGTATAAAGATCTGATTGATTCAATAAAGAGGAGGGGATTTACAAGAGGCCATTATTTTAGGGGCGTGTGACAGTTTTACTGTTAATTTGGCCCAAAAATACCGATAAACTTTATAGGAGCTTATTCATAAATAAAATCAAATATCGAAACAGTTTTGCTTTTTAATATTTATGTAATTTGAAGCACGGAAGAAAGGTATGCTTAACCAAAGGGGAGGAGAGGCTAGTATGGCAGTAGAAGTTTTTGTAGAAGTGTGCAGGGAAGGTGCTATTCTACCCAGGTATTCAAACCCCTGGGATGCAGGTATGGATGTATTTGCAGCCGAGGATGTCATTATACCGCCCGGTGAAACTGTAGTAGTTCCCACAGGTTTAAAACTGGCAATTCCGGAAGGTTATGAAATTCAGATAAGGCCAAGAAGCGGCATATCTTTAAACACACCACTCAGGGTTTCAAATTCTCCCGGGACAATTGACAGCGGCTACAGGGACGAATTAGGGATAATTATTTCAAATATGTCATCTCTGTGTTGTTACAATCAGAAAGAGTTGCTTTCACTGGACTCAAAGGGTAATATATTCGGCACCTATAAGATAAGGAAGGGCGACAGGATTGCGCAAATGGTTCTGCAAGCCGTGCCAAGAATCAAGTTTGTCAAGGTGAATTCCGTTGAAGAAATAGGTATGAACAGGGGAGGAGGTTTCGGGTCCACGGGGGTCAGGTGAGAAACTCTGCCCAGCCTGCGCAACTACATTCCCTTTGTAAGCCTGAAAAAGTTAATAATATATATCAAAATAGAAAGAATTAAGAAATTTGCAGTATTAGTATAGTTAGTGTCGGAAAAATGACGTGAACTTATTTGCTCAAAACTTACCGACATTGAATAAAAACTTGCTTTAGGGTAATATATAAGTATAAGATGTGGAACAATCATATCAGGTAAATTATGGATGTATTGTTAAACATCCATCAGCAAATTAAATAATAAAGAAAGGGGTTTTTATTATGCTTGTCAGAAATTGTGCAGGCGGTGTAGTATTTAACAACAACGGTCAGGTGTTCATTCTGAAGAACGAAAAAGGAGAATGGGTCTTTCCAAAAGGCGTAATAAGAAACGGAGAACTACCAAACGAAGTAGCACTACGCAGAGTTAAAATTGAGGCTGGAATAAACGCTGAAATTGTTTCAACTGCAGGAAGAACAAATTATGAATTCTATTCTGTTACACGACATAGACCGGTCTGCAATAAAATTATCTGGTACATAATGAAAGCCCTGGATGATGAGTATGAAGTTAATAAGGAAGAAAATTTTGTTGATGGCGGTTATTTTGATATAGATGAAGCTATTCAGCTTGTAACATACAGCCAGGACAAAGCACTTTTGAATTTATCCTATAAGAAGTTCAAAGAGCTTGTGGCTGTATGATTTTTTATTTATTGGAGTAAATTTTGTTTTTCGTAATGTGATTAAGAATTTAAGCATTTATAATTTGGAATATTATAAATGTGTTATAAATCTAAAGAAAAATTAAAAATAAATTAATAAATAATAAATAATAAATTTTTAATATTTGAACAAAAAATAAACGCGAATAAAAGCAGCGTTCTTACTTTTATTTGCGTTTTATTTTTTTGGCTTTATGTCAATAGTCAGGATGGAGCCTTCGTCAGAATAGAATATCACTTTTAATAAAATATCACTTTTTCTATAAAAATTAAATACTTTTCCGTGAAAATTTATCAGTTGTGAATTCCGCATATAAAGCCCGATTGAGAGGTTTGATCTATGAAAATTAAGTGAAAATTATGCTTATTTTTCAGTTTAACTTGAAGCTAAATCAAATATATTTTAAAATAAAAATAGAGTTGTTTAATAATTATGTAAACCATCATAAGTTGAAAAGATTTCTGTAAGCTATTATGCCTTGCGTTTTAAGCAGGGAGGTGTTTCTTGTAGAAGCCCAAAGAAGAAAAAACGTTACAATGGCTGATGTAGCCAGGAATGCAGGCGTTTCTGTCACAACAGTTTCTCACGTACTTAATCATACAGCGAACATTTCCGAGCAAACCACTCAGCGTGTTTTGGCAGTAGCGAAAGAGTTAAATTACGTTAAAAATAAAACAAGAGAACGCAAAGAGCAGAAAAGTAAGACAATTGGTATTTTGGTACCAGATATTTCCAATGAGTTTTATTCACGTTGTATTCAGGCTATTTGTGATGCTGCCTGGGCTCACAACTACAAACCGATAGTATGTGGGATGTGTCATGACAGGCATATTGCAACAAAATATATAAAAACTTTTATAAAAGACGGAGTCAGCGGTTTGATATTTTTCGGAGGTTTTTTGGAAGAAAAGTATATCATTAATGCTGCAAAAAAAGTACCGGTTGTTTTAGGAGACAGATACCTGTTAAATCATCCAATACCTTCTGTAATAACTGACAATATTAGTGTTATGCGTCGTCTGGTAGCAAAGTTGGCAAAAGCCGGATATACGAAACTTGGTTTTATTACAGAAGATCTTGAAATGTCCAATATAAAAGACAGGTACATGGGCTTTAAAATGGGAATCGAAGAAAACGGCCTCCCCTGGTTGAGTGAGTTTATTATCCACGACAAGCGCCTGAGACTGGATAAACTGACAAACAGCAAAGAACTCATGAACGAATATCTTACTGGAAAACATAAATTACCGGAAGTATTTATAACTACAAGTGACCTGATAGCGATAGGCGTTATGTCATCATTGCGGGAAAAAGGATATGGCATTCCAAGGGATATAGGAATTGTCGGTTTTGATGATATAACTATAGCTGCCCACGCGTATCCTCCGCTGACAACGGTAGCACAAAATATGAAACTGCTTGGGAAAAGCTGTTTTATAAAGCTTTTGGACAGCATTGAAGGACTTGAAACTGCCAACAGCCAGATGGTTATCGATGCCAAGATAGTTATACGTGAATCAGTTAAGTTGTAAATTCAGCAAAATTTATTATATTAAATAGATTTTTATTTAATATTATTAAAACTTGAATAGTAAATTTAGAATGTAAACAAATACAAGGGGGCAGCAAGCATGGGTAAATACAGTATTATTTTAGGCAATGTTGGAAATTTTTCTGATCGCTACATGAGTGGCGGTTATGGCAGGGATTACAGCCTTGAGGAAATGTTTGACCGTGTGGCATCGGTAAAGGGGGTAACCGGTGTTGAACTTGTCAGCAACTGGCATATCACTCCTAAAAATGTGGAACAGGTAAAGAGCAACCTGGAACGCACAGGTCTAAAACTTGTATCCATAATTCCTGACCATTTCGGTGTAAAGAAATACGGCAAAGGTGCGTTCACATCAAAGGATCCTTCCATAAGAAGGCAGGCCATAGAAGAAACAAAAGAGCTGATGGATATTGCAAAATACCTTGGCTGCGATCTTATTAGCTTATGGCCCGGACAGGACGGCTACGACTATCCTTTCCAGGGTGACTACATCAGGGAGAGAACGTGGTTCGAAGAGGGGGTAAAGGAATGCTGCCAGTATCGTTCCGATGTAAAGATTTCCATTGAGTATAAGCAAAAAGAACCACGTAATTTCAGCTATCCGTCAAGTGTTACCAGTGCACTTCTTATGGTCAGGGAGATTAATGAACCTAACTGCGGAGTTACTATTGATTACGGCCACGGGGCAGTTGCCTATGAAAATCTTGCAGAAAGCGTGGCAATACTTAAAAAGTACGGTGATAAGCTGTTCCATATTCACATGAATGATAACTACGGTTTTTGGGACGATGACATGATTACAGGTTCAATTCATACAATTCCGTATATTGAATTCTTCTACTGGCTCAAACGCACCGGCTATTCAGGATACATTTCCACAGATCAGTACCCGTACCGTGAAGACGGACGTGATGCCTGCAATGAAAGTATTCGCTGGTTTGAAATATTTGAAGAACTTGCCAATAAAATTGATGAAAAGCGCATTGAAGCCATTTATGAAACAGGCAATGCATGTGAAATCAGCGCATATATGCGTGAACTGATGTT